>NZ_JBIVBY010000012.1:120778-199884 GCF_044746405.1 Pseudomonas sp. NPDC086251 | reverse complement strand
CGGCGGGCCCACGGAGCAGGACCGGAGCGAGGGCATGCCGAGCCACAGCGAGGCACCGAACGACAGGGCAGAAGCGCTTTGGTTACTTTCGCGCTATTCGAAAGTGACTCGCCGTAAGGGCGAAACCATAAGACGCCACTACCACAATAACGGATATGCCCCCAACCAAAGAAGCCCCGACCAACTCAGGGCTTCAGCGGACGCTCCTGGTCTCGGTCTGATAACTCTTTACCATCGTCAGGATGCTTCCAGTCCGGTGTCGAACGCCTCTGCCGCTCGATCTCTTCTTCCGTAGGTTCATCTACCTCTTCATCCTGGTCAGGACGCTTCGGATCATTTGCCATGTTCACCTCTCTTCCTGAAGGGATCTCTTTAAAGCGTAGAACAGTTTTCCCCGCCAACGACTCACAGCCACCAACGCAGCAAAAAGAAAAACCCCATGCTCAACAACATACTGAGCAAAGTATTGCGGGTGTACAGCACCAGCCCCACCGCCACCACCGAACTGAGCAGATACGGATTATCCCACTGCAGATTCAACTGCTTGTCCGGCATGAACACGATCGGCCCGCAGATCGCCGTCAACATCCCCGGCACCGCAAAACCCAAAAACTGCCGCGCGTTGCTACTCAAGCGCACCGGCAATCGCGGTTCCAGAAACACATAGCGGTTGAGAAAAACCAACACGCCCATCCCGATAATCACCGCCCAGACCATCATGAGCGACCTCCATAGAATTTATTGCAGACAAAACCTGCCATCATCCCCGCCAGCCCCGACAGCACCAGCGCCGAACCCCATTGCCAATAGCTGAACAACACCGAGCAAAACAGCGAAACCGCCACGCACACCACCGTCGGCACGTTACGCACCACCGGGGTGATCAGGGCGATGAAAGTCGCGGCGATGGAGAAATCCAGCCCCAGATGCTCCAGGCCCGGAATGCTGCTGCCCAGCACGATGCCGGCCAGGGTGAAGAGGTTCCAGGCGATGTAAAACGTCAGGCCGACACCCAGCGCGTACCAGCGATTGAACTGCTGCTTGTCATGCTGACTGGTCAGCGCAAACAGCTCATCGGTGAGCAAGAACCCGAGCCCCACGCGCCAGCGCCCCGGCAACGGTGAAATCACCGAACGCATGCTCATGCCGTAGAGCAAATGCTGGGAGGTCAGCAACAACGTCGTCAGCAGAATCGAAAAAATCCCGGCACCGCCCTTGAGCATGCCGATGGCCACCAGTTGCGCGGCACCGGCAAACACAATGCTCGACAAGCCCTGGCCTTGCAGGGGCGTGAGGTTGGCTTCGATGGCCATGGAGCCGGCCAGCAATCCCCAAGGCGCAGTCGCCAGGGACAACGGCATGATCGCCGCGGCGCCGCGAAGAAACGCACTGCGCGGCATGAGTGAGTTGGACATAACGCTCTACAACCAGGGAAAGACCTCAGACTCTGCCAGCAGTCGCCGTCGATGGCTTGAACAATCTTGCGCTGTTTGCCATTCATCGGCTGCACGCTTGATTCGTCACGATAGTAGCAACATGATGGCGCAGCATTTTCCTTGAGGCACGGCCAGTCATGAGTTCAGTTGAAACCGACAGCGACGTCTATAAAACCCTGCTTGAATCGACCAAGGCGATTCCATGGCGGATCGACTGGAAAACCATGACGTTCAGCTACATCGGCCCGCAAATCGAGCAACTGCTGGGCTGGAAACAGGACAGTTGGGGCGGTGTGAACGACTGGGTCGAGCGCATGCACCCGGATGATCGCGACTACGTGGTGGAATTCTGCGTCTCGCAATCCCGCGCCGGCGTGGACCACGAAGCTGACTATCGGGCGCTGACGCACAACGGCGACTATGTGTGGATTCGCGACGTGGTGCATGTGGTGCGCAAGGACGGCGAAGTGGAAGCGCTGGTGGGCTTCATGTTCGACATCAGCGAGCGCAAGAAAACCTAAGAACACCTGAAACGCCTGCAGAAACAGCTCGAAGAGTATTCATTCCAGGACGGTCTGACCGGCATCGCCAATCGGCGCATGTTCGACACCGTGCTCGAACGCGAGTGGACCAGTGCCCAGCGCACCGGCTCGCCGTTGTCGTTGATCATTCTGGATATCGATTACTTCAAGCAGTTCAACGACCACTACGGCCACATCAAGGGAGACGAATGCCTGCGCCGCGTGGCCCAGACCTTGTCGCTGGCGGCCAACCGGCCACGGGATTTCATTGCCCGGATCGGTGGCGAAGAGTTCGTCTGGCTGCTGCCCGAAACCGATGCCGAATCCGCCAGACTGGTGGCGCACAAATGCCTGCACCTGATTCGCCAACAGCGGATCCCTCACGAATTTTCGGCGGTGTCGCCGCTCCTCACCCTGAGCCTGGGCGTCGCCACAACTTCCGCATCGCTGCACGCAACGACGCTGGAATTCGTCGAACAGGTCGACAAACTGCTCTATCAAGCCAAGCGCAATGGCCGGATGCGCGCCGAGTTTGCTGATTTTCGCAATTGACAAACGCCGCGCCGACTTTTAAAACTGAGCGCCTCATTCAGGGTGTCAGCAACATGTCCGCAACCTTCAACCTCAACACTGACGTCATTGGCTTGGTTGCCAAGGCGCAAGGTTGCGTTGCGCGCGCCCTCAAATCGAAGAAACAGTCGCTCATGTGACCGGGGCGCGCTGTCCCGTCAGATGAGCTGACAGGACATTGAGCGCAACGGACCACCCTCCCCTTGCTTACTGCCTACTACGCTTCTGACGGTGACGAAATCGGTCAATCCTTCAGGAGAAAGTGCATGTCATCGTTCCAAGGTATCTGGGTTCCACTCGTTACACCGTTTCATAACGACGCCATCGATTTCGTCGGGTTGCGGCGGCTGGTCGCTCACCTGCTGGACAAAGGCGTCGACGGCCTCGTGGTCTGCGGCACCACGGCGGAAGCGGCGGCCCTGAGCAAACTGGAACAACTGGCGGTGCTCGATGCGGTGCTGAAACAGGTGCCAGCGCAGCGGGTGGTCATGGGCCTGGCCGGCAACAACCTGACCGAGCTGCTGCACTTTCAGAGCCAAATCCTCAAGCGTCCCGTGGGCGGTTTGCTGGTGCCGCCACCGTATTACATCCGCCCTTCCCAGGCAGGCCTCGAAGGGTTTTTCAAGACAGTCGCCGATGCCTCCAGCGTGCCGATCATTCTCTACGACATTCCTTACCGCACCGGCGTGACCTTCGAACAGGCGACCCTGCTCAACATCGTCGGCCATGAGCGCATCGTCGCGATCAAGGATTGCGGCGGTAATCAGGCCAACACCCTGGCGCTGCTGGCCAGTGGCGACGTCGACGTGCTGTGCGGCGAAGACCACCAGATCTTCAACGCCTTGTGCCTGGGCGCCAAAGGCGCGATTGCCGCCTCGGCGCATGTCCATCCGGAACGGTTCGTGGCGCTGTATCAGCAGCTGCGCGACAACCAGTTGGCGGCCGGTCGCGCGACCTTCTTCGAACTGCTGCCGCTGATTCAAAGCCTGTTCATCGAACCCAACCCCGCCCCGGTGAAAACCGCCCTGGCCCTTGAAGGCTTGATCGGTGATGAACTGCGCGCGCCGATGCAGCGCAGCAGCGAAACCCTGGTGGCGCGGTTGAAGGACGTGCTCGCGGCGCTGAACCGCAACAATCGATAGAGCGTCGGCAACCAGCCCGAGTACCATGGAGCGATTCGCAGAGCGCATCAGGGAGGCGACATGCTTTACCGAATCGCCGCCGACGGGCTGGTGCTGTTCCACCTGTTGTTCATTCTGTTCGTGCTGTTCGGCGGACTGCTGGTGCTCAAATGGCGTCACCTGATCTGGTGGCACTTGCCCGCTGCCGTGTGGGGCGTTTGCGTGGAAGTTTTCCACTTGATCTGCCCGCTGACCGACTGGGAAAACAGCATGCGCCACGCCGCCGGGCAAACCGGCTATGGCGGCGGTTTCATCGAACATTACGTGTGGCCGATCATTTACCCGGCCGGACTGACTCCCGCCATTCAGCTAGGGCTGGGCAGCGTGGTGCTGGCGATCAACGCGTGGGTCTACCTTCGGTTGATCAGGCAATGGAAATCACGCCGGACCGCTTGAACCACCACCGAGGAGTCAGACCATGCTGTCGATTGAAGACATGGCATTGCTCGAAGCCATCCGCGAAACCGGCAGCCTGTCGCGGGCCGCGGCGCACCTGGGCAAGGCGCCTTCGACCGTCTCCTACGCGGCGCGGCAACTGGAAGAACGCTTCGACGCCTTGCTGTTCGACCGCCGTCGCTACCGCTTGCAACTCACCCCCGCGGGCGAGTTGCTGGTGAATGAAGCGGCGCGGCTGATGCAGGACGTTTCGCGCCTGACTCAACGGGTGCAGCAAGTGGCCAACGGGTGGGAGAGCCGGCTGTGGATCGTCACCGACGAACTGCTGGAATTCGAAACCTTGATCCCGGTGATCCGCGAGTTCGATGCACTGCAATCCGGCGTGCCGCTGCGCATTACCCAGGAAGTGCTCAAGGGTGTGTGGGACGCCTTGAGCGAAGGCCGGGCGGATTTGGTCATCGGCGCCACCAATGAGCCGCCGGCGATCCCGTCCTTGCGCTGGATGCAATTGGGCGACATGGAATGGGTGTTCGCCGTCTCGCCCAAACACCCGTTGGCCAAGGTCAAGGAGCCGATTTCCAGAGCGACCGTGACGCAGCATCGAGCGATTGTCGTGGCCGACTCATCGAAAACCACCGAGGGCCGGACCTACGGCGTTTCCGGTGGCCAACCGGTACTCGCCGTGCCAACGATGCGCGCGAAGATCCTTGCCCAGTGCGACGGTTTGGGCGTGGGCTGGTTGCCCCGGCATCGGGTCGGTTCGTTACTCAAGAACGGCACGCTGATTGAAAAACAGATGGCCGACCCGCGCGAGCCGAACATCATGTACGCCGGCTGGCGCGGCGATCATGACGGTCGTGCCCTGGGCTGGTGGCTGGAAAAGCTCAAGCAATCGTACCTGTCCACCCAACTGGTTCAGGGCATCGACGTGTTTGTCTGAAGACCCGGCGCTCAGTTGGCGATGACGCTCATGTTCCGGCCACTGGCCTTGGCCACATACAGCGCCTTGTCGGCGGCACCGATCAAGTCGTCGGGCTGGGCTTGCGCTGCCGGGTCGTAAGCGCAGACGCCCAGACTGACCGTCACCGTGCCTTCCGGTGCGGTGCTGTGCGCAATGCCCGCCTGCTGAACCGCGCGGCGGATTTTTTCCGCCACCAGGAATGCCCCCACATAGTCGGTGCCCGGCAGCACCACCGCAAACTCTTCACCGCCATAGCGGGCGGCCAGATCGCCGGGTCGCTTGATGTTGTCGGTGATGATCTTGCTGATGTTGCGCAAACACTGATCACCGGCCAAATGACCGGATTGATCGTTGAAACTCTTGAAGTGATCGACATCGATCATCAGCAACGCAAGCCCGGTCTGGGTGCGCCTGGCGCGGCCCATTTCCGCGTGGATGAACAAGTCGAACTGGCGTCGGTTGGAAAGACCGGTCAGGGCGTCTTCCAGCGCCAGCAACTCAAGGCTGCGGTTGACCTCGATGAGCTTTTCCTGCGCGTCCAGCAAGACGCTTTGAACCTGATTCTGCTGCTTCATGAGGCGGATGAGGCGAAAACCCAGGAAGCTCAAAAAACCCAGCAACAGAGAGACGATACCCGCGCTCAGCATCGTCTCCGCCCGCCAGCCGGTCAGGACTTCCTCCTTGTCGAGCGCGGCGAAGATCACCAGCGGATACCCCTCGACCCGTCGAAACCCCACCACCCGCTCGACACCGTCCACATAGGACTTGACCGTGGCCGTACCCGAATCACCCTTGGGCAACAGCTGCGTGAACAGCGGTCCCTTGGCAACGCTGCTGCCGATTTCAGCTTCGTTGAACGGCCGGCGAACCACGATGCTGGCATCGTCGGCAATCAGGTTGATCACACCGTTGCGGCCCATGTCGATGTTGTCGTAGAGCGCAAGGAAGTGGTTGAGGTAAAGGGTTGCCAGGGCCACGCCGGCAAACCGCCCATCCGGGTAATTGAGGCGGCGCGACACGGTCATGATCCATTCACCGCTCGAACGGCTCTTGATCGACGGGCCGATATGCGGCCCGCGGTCGGGGTGATCGCGATGGTAGATGAAATATTCACGGTCCGAATTGTTGGCGTCGGGCAGGTTGGCACCGTTGGAATTGGCGAACCATCGGCCTTTTTCGTCAAACACGAACAAGCCATGGAGCTGACTCAGTTCACTGCGCTGAGCCATGAGCAAACGCTGCAATCGGGGTAACTGCGCCGGCCCCATGCCATCGTTTTCGAGGCGGTCTACCAGGGCAAACAGCAACGTATCGGCTTGCTTGATCGACGCCCGCGCTTGCGACGCCAGGGTCTGCGCCAGGTTCGACATCGCCACTTCTTTGTCATGCAAATGGTATTGGCGCGAGTTCCAGGCTTCCCAAATCGCGATCGCGGTCATGGACAAACACACCGCCACCAGCAGCACCACGGCAGAACGAACCTTGAGCTTCGCCCCGGTCTGCTCGGTCAGCATCGACACGGCGGACCGGGATTTTTCAATGCGATCTTTAACGGATGGATTACCCATGACGTTCCCTGATTCCTGATGACATGGCGAATCTTCCCGTTCGCCCTTTTTATGACACATGACGGGTATCAGCCGCCCGGAGCAGGCGACTATGCCTCATCACACACCCGATAGGGTGATTTACCCGATAAGTATCCGCACGACTGACCCGACCAGCGGGCGGTGTTTTTCCGTTACTTGAGGCTCCCCGCCAGAAATTGCTGCAACCGCTCGCTACGCGGCTGTTCAAGAACAGTAGACGGTGCGCCCTGTTCTTCCACCCGGCCCTGATGCAAAAAGATCACGTGGTTCGACACCTGCCTGGCAAACGCCATTTCATGGGTGACCACCACCATCGTCCGGCCTTCTTCGGCAAGCTGCTGCATGACTTTGAGCACTTCGCCCACCAGTTCCGGGTCGAGGGCGGAGGTCGGTTCGTCGAATAGCATCACCTGGGGCTCCATGGCCAGCGCCCGGGCAATGGCGACGCGTTGCTGCTGGCCACCGGACAAGTGAACCGGGTACTGCGCCTCGACCTTTTTTGGCAAGCCGACCTTGGCGAGGTAGTGACGCGCCCGTTCCAGCGCCTCCGCCCTGCCGATCCCCAGCACGCTCATCGGGCACTCGATGAGGTTTTCCAGCACGGTCATGTGGCTCCACAGATTGAAGTGCTGAAAGACCATAGACAGCTTGCTGCGCATAACTTGCAGCTGCCGCGGATCGACCGCGCACAACTCGCCGCGTGAATTCTTGCGGGTCAGCAGTTCTTCGGCATTGACGATGATGCGCCCCGCCGACGGTTGTTCAAGATGGTTGATGCAGCGCAGGAAGGTGCTTTTTCCCGATCCCGAGGAGCCAATGATGCTGATCACGTCTCCCGCTTTGGCCTTGAGTGAGACACCCTTCAAAACTTCATGGCTGCCGTAGTTCTTGTGTACGTCTTCAACGATCAATTTATACATTCGAGCATGTCCAAAAAGGGTCAATGCGTGCGGGGTTTGAGGTAGGCCAGCCAGTGCAGTTCGCCGCGACGAAACAGCCAGATCAGCAAAAACGCGCTGCCGGCATACAGCACTCCGGCAATCCCGAATGCAGTAAAAGAGGCGTAGGTCGCCGAGTTGACGTCCCGGGCGATCTTCAGCAAATCGGGGACCGTGGCGGTGAACGCCACCGAGGTCGAATGCAGCATCAGAATCACTTCGTTGCTGAAAAACGGCAGGGCCCGGCGCAACGCAGAGGGCAGGACGATCCGTCGGTAGAGGGTGAACCGGCTCATCCCGTAGGCGCTGGCGGCCTCGATTTCGCCGTGAGGAGTGGCCCTGATCGCGCCGGCAAAAATCTCGGTCATGTAGGCACAGGTATTGAGCCCGAACGCCAGCACCGTGCAGTTGAAACCGTCACGGAAAAACGCGTTGAGAAAATCCTGGGAACGCACCACATGCAAGCTGTACACCCCGGTGTAGAAAAACAGCAGCTGGATGTACAACGGGGTGCCGCGAAACACGTAGGTGTAAGCCCAGACCGGCAGGCGCAGCAACGGGTTGCGGCTGACCCGGGCCATCGACAACGGCACCGCCAGCAGGAAGCCGCTCGCCACCGCAAGAATCAGCAACCACAAGGTCACCGCCAGCCCGGAAAAGTGCGGCCCGTCACTCCACAGATAAGCCTGCCAATACTCTTCGAGAATGCCGGTCATAGCACCGCCTTCCTGACACCCACCGAGTAACGGTGCTCAAGCCACATCAACACCCCGTTGGAAACCGTGGTAATGGCGAGATAGATCAAGCCTCCCACCAAGGTGAAGTAGAAGAATTGCATCGAGCCTTTGCCCGCGTCCTGCGTAGCTTTGATGACATCAGTCAGGCCGATGATCGACACCAGCGCGGTCGACTTGATCAGCACTTGCCAGTTATTGCCGATGCCCGGCAACGCGTGACGAAGCATTTGCGGGAAGAGGATTTTGCCAAAGGTTTTGCCACGGCTCATGCCATAGGCCCGCGCCGCTTCCATCTGCCCTGCCGGGACAGCCTGAAACGCACCGCGAAAGGTCTCGGTGAAGTAAGCCCCGTAGATAAAGGACAAGGTGATGACACCGGCCAGAAACGGGTCGATGTCGATCTGCGCGATGCCCAGCCAGTCAGTCATGCGGTTGAGCAGCATCTGCAAGCTGAAGAACAGCAACAGCATGATCACCAGGTCCGGCATGCTGCGAATCAGCGTCGTGTATCCGGTGGCCAGCCCGCGCAATAAACGGTTGGAGGACAACTTGGAACTGGCGCCGAACAGCCCGGCCAGGACGGCGATCAACAATGACCAGAGCGCCAGTTTGAGTGTGGCCAGGGTGCCCAGCAGGATCTGCGGGCCAAAGCCTTCCAGAAGCATTTCACTCTCCTTGTTTTTATTAGGTTGAGGTGAAGGGGGACGAGCGACGCGACTCTTTCGCGAGTGGCGTTATTTCGCGCCGTAGACGTCGAAATCGAAGTACTTTTTGTTGATCCGTTCGTAGGTGCCGTTGGTGAGAATGGTCGCCAGGGCCTTGTTCAAGTCTTCGCGCAGCTCAACATCGCTCTTGCGCACGCCGATGCCGTCACCGACGCCGAAGAAGGCCGGGTCGTCGAGGGTCGCGCCGGCGAATTCATAGTCCTTGCCTTGCGCCGTGTTGAGGAACCCGTAACTGGCCTGGATCGAGCCTTGCAACGAGGCATCGAGTCGCCCCACCACGAGGTCGGCGTACACCTGGTCCTGATTCTGATAAGACAGAACGTCCACCCCCTTCGCGCCCCAAACGGCTTTGGCATACGCCTCCTGAGTCGAACCCTGCTCGACGCCAATGCGTTTGCCCTTGAGCGATTCAAGGGTCGGCAGCAAGCCCGATCCGCGCCTGACCACCAGCCGCGCCGGTGCATTCGATACCTTGTCGGTAAACGCAATCTGCTCCTGGCGCTTGGGCGTCACGGTCATCGACGACGCCACCGCATCGAACTTGCGCGCCAGCAGCGCCGGGATCATGCCGTCCCAGCTGCTTTCGACCCAGATGCACCGGGCTTTCAGCTCCGCACAGAGTGCCTCGGCGATGTCGACGCCGAAACCGGTCAGCGTGCCGTCCTGGTTTTTGTACTCCAGCGGCGGATACGAAGGATCGACCCCAAGCTTCAGGACTTTGCCCGACCAGTCGGCCGCCCCGGCGAGGCCCGACGCCGTCAACCACACCAGGGAAACGGCAGCAATCATCTTGTTCATTGTTATGTTCCTCTCCTGACCCTGCATGACGCTGAAAAATACGACTCTCAACGCAGAAAACGTTCGACCAACTTGACCCAATAGCTCGCACCGATCGGCAGGCATGCATCGTTGAAGTCATAGCCGGGGTTGTGCAGCAGGCAGCCGCTGTCGCCGTCGCCGTTGCCAATCACCAGGTAACTGCCGGGGCATTTTTCGAGGATGAAGGCAAAGTCCTCGCTGGCGGTGAAGGGCCGCAAGTCGTCGATCAGCCGCTCCTCTCCCAGCCACTCGCGGGCGACCTCACGGGCAAACGCGGTGGGCTCGGGGTGGTTGATCAACACCGGGTGACAATGCTGATAATCGATGTCGGCCCGGGCGCCAAAACTGGCGGCCTGACCGTTGACCAGATCGGTGATCCTGACTTCGAGCAACTGGCGAATCTCGGGGGTCAGTGCGCGCACGCTCAGGCTCATCGTGGCGCTGGACGGAATGACGTTCGAAGCGCTGCCGGCATGAATCGAGCCCACCGTGATAATCGCCATGTCCTGCGGATTGACGTTGCGCGAGACGATGCTTTGCAACGCAACGACGATCGAAGCACAGACCAGCACCGGATCGACCGCTTTGTGCGGCACCGCACCGTGGCCACCGTTGCCGATGATGTGGATGGTCACCGTATCGGCAGACGCCATGAACGGGCCGCTGTAAAAACCCAGGTGCCCGGCGGGATGACCCGGCACGTTGTGCATGGCGAAAATCGCGTCGCACGGAAAGCGTTCGAGCAGGCCTTCCTCGAGCATTTTCCGCGCACCGCCCAGCCCTTCTTCGGCCGGTTGGAAAATCAATTGCAGCGTGCCGTTGAAGGCGCGGGTTTGCGCCAGGTATTTAGCGGCCGTCAGCAGGGTTGCCGTGTGTCCATCGTGGCCGCACGCATGCATGACGCCGTCGATCCGGCTGGCATAGGGCAAACCGGTGGTCTCCTGAATCGGCAGTGCATCCATGTCGGCGCGCAAACCGATGGACCGGCCCTCGCCGTTTTTCAGGGTGGCGACAACCCCGGTTTTGCCCACGCCGGTGGTGACCTCAAAGCCCCACTGCGTCAAACACCGGGCAACCCGTTCACTGGTGACGAACTCTTCAAAGCCGAGTTCGGGGTGCGCGTGAAGGCTGTGGCGCAACGCGATCATTTCATCCTGCATCTCTGCAATGCCCGGCAAGACAGCGTCGGTGTTCATGGTTGTATTCCTTTCGCTAAGACCTGAGCAGCTGTTGAGCTGGATCTTAGGGAACGGACGCTGGGCTGGGGAGGCCCAGTTTGGTTATGATGACAACCATGAGTTGTCTCCTGGGTGAGCGGATGAAACTGCATCAATTACAAGCACTGATCGCCAGCGCCGAAACCGGCAGCATCCGGGCGGCGGCGCGTTCGCTGGACATCTCCCAGGCCGCCGTGACCAAAGCGTTGCGCGAGCTGGAAACCGCCCAGCAGCTACCGCTGTTCAGCCGAACGCCCAGCGGCCTGAACTTCACTGAATACGGGAAAGTGCTGCTGACTCACGCCCGGCTGGTGATCAAGCAACTCGAACATGCGCAAACCGAGCTCGACCACATGCGCGGCAAGGCTCAGGGTCGGCTGTGTGTCGGGATCACGCCGTGGATCGCCCTGACTTTCTTGCCCGAAGTGGTGCTGGCCTTCCGTGAACGGATGCCGGAAATCCGCCTGGAGTTGTTCGAAAGCCTGATGGCCGTGGCCCAGCCACTGTTGCGCGATGGCAGCATGGATTTCGCCATCGGCCAGCTTCACCCTTCGCAATCCACTCAGGAATTCGCCTGCGAAACCTTGCTCGATTACCAGACGTCGGTGCTGGTCCGCGAGGGTCATGCGCACCAATATGCTCGATCGATTCATGAGCTGCTGGAGCAGAACTGGACCCTGAACTATGCGCCGGACGGCCACGATGGGTTGATGCAGGAATTGTTCTGGAAACACGGCGCGCAGATCGATGAGAACCGCATCGTTCGGGCCCATTCACTGGCCATCCTGCAAATGATGGTCGAGCGCGCTGACATGTGCACCTGGGGCCCGTCCATCGTCATCATCGCCCCGCCCTTCCTCGGCCGCGTGGTTTCACTGAGGCTGAGCGAACAGTTCGAACCCCGACAGTTGAGCATCGTCACCCGACGCAATGGCTCGCTGAGCAATCCGGCGCTGTGCTTCACCGATTGCCTGTTGCAGGTCATCCGGCGCCATGCCCGCTCGGCGAAAAAGGAAGACCGGGAACTCTTTGCAACCTTGCGGCTGCGGGTTTAAGCCGGCGCAGCCTCGCGACTCGCCGCCTTCCACGCCCAAAACGTCAGCCCCATCCCGAACAGCGACGGCAACGTAACCGCCGGGAAATCCACCCACAACACGTCTGGCCCGCAGACCCCGGCGGCGACTTCCCAGAAGTGAAACAGCGCGTGAGCCGTCAGCCAGGCCGTCGCCGAGGCCCAGAGCAGAATCCGCTGCGCCGCACAGGTGCTACCGCCGATGAACGCGGCGCCAATCGCCACATAGAGCAAACCAATGTCGCGGATGAAATGCTGGTTGAACAAGCCGGTGCGTTCGACGCCAGGCACGGCGGTGTACCACAAGGAAGGATTGATCAGCATGAACACACCGTTGGCGGCCATGGCCACACCGAGGATGGCGGCGAAGATCAGGATCGGGCGCTGAAGCGAGGGGTTTGTGAGGTACGAGGTCATGAGCGTTTCCTTGCTCCCGTTCGGGAAGTGAAGGTCCAGCCTAGCCTTCACCCACCCGAAACCCCAGATCCAATGGGGCGGTTTCTGCCCACACCAGAGGTTTTACCGTGGCGTCTGCTTCATCGCCTCGAGCCACGCCGGATTCAATTGCGTCTGTTCAGTGTCAATGCCCAGCGCTTCCATCCGGGCCTTGTGCTGATCCATTTCGCGGGTCAATTGGCTGTGATCGCTGGAGTTACCGTCCAGTTCATGCATCTGGCTCAACCCCAGGTGATAGAAGCGCAACAGCTTCATGGCGGTCGGATCCCCCGCCTCCACCGCGGCCGTGACCTGATGCATGACGTTGGTGATGCTCATCAGGCTGCGCTTGAGCCGCCAGCCGTAGACAGCGGGCGCCATCCATTCCTGGCTCCAGAATTTACCGCGCATCAACGCGGCCATCAGTAACACCGCGACGAACACGCCGCCGACGTTAAACCGCAGGTTGTCGCCGCCGGGCTCGCCGAACAGGGCCACCGCCGCAGTGGACAAGACCATGGCCAACGCCAGGAAAATCAGGGCGATGATGACCGTGCTGCGTCGTGTCTGCTGGCGATAGGTGTCGGCATTTTTCGGCTGGATTTCGAACATCGCGGCAGGATTCCTTGGGGGCATGAACAAAAAGAGTGCGGGGCATTATCGCCTCTGCGAGGGTTTTAGCTATGCTGAGGCTCCTTTTCATCTTTTCATCGTCAAACGGGGGACATGGCGATACAGCGCAGTTCGTGCCATCTTCTTTCTTGGATACATACTATTCGGATGCCATTTGCCTGTATGGATGACATCGTTTTAAGGATCATTGAATGACCCAACGACAAGTAATCAACGCCTCGGTCAGCCCGAAAGGCAGCCTGGAAACCCTCTCCCAACGCGAAGTCCAACAACTGAGCGAAGCCGGTTCCGGCAGCACCTACACCCTCTTCCGCCAGTGCGCCCTGGCCATCCTCAATACCGGCGCCCATGTTGATAACGCCAAGACCATCCTTGAAG
The DNA here is from genome assembly GCF_044746405.1 of Pseudomonas sp. NPDC086251. Lineage (NCBI taxonomy): Bacteria > Pseudomonadati > Pseudomonadota > Gammaproteobacteria > Pseudomonadales > Pseudomonadaceae > Pseudomonas > Pseudomonas sp. NPDC086251. Next base: position 186,276 of record NZ_JBIVBY010000012.1, on the reverse strand, counting down.
CCTACAAAGATTTCGAAATCCGCATTCACCAGCAGGACCGTGGCGTACGCCTCGAACTGCTGAACGCCCCGGCCGACGCCTTCGTCGACGGCGAAATGATCGCCAGCACCCGGGAAATGCTCTTCAGCGCCCTGCGCGACATCGTCTACACCGAAAACGAACTCGACAGCCAGCGCATCGACCTGAGCAACTCCCAGGGCATCAGCGACTACGTCTTTCACCTGCTGCGCAACGCCCGCACCTTGCGCCCCGGCGTCGAGCCGAAGATCGTGGTGTGCTGGGGTGGCCACTCGATCAACACCGAAGAATACAAATACACCAAGAAAGTCGGCCACGAACTGGGCCTGCGCAGCCTCGACATCTGCACCGGTTGCGGCCCCGGCGTGATGAAAGGCCCGATGAAAGGCGCGACCATCGCCCACGCCAAGCAACGCATTCATGGCGGTCGCTACCTCGGCTTGACCGAGCCCGGCATCATCGCCGCCGAAGCGCCGAACCCGATCGTCAACGAACTGGTGATCCTGCCGGACATCGAGAAACGTCTGGAAGCGTTCGTGCGCGTCGGCCACGGCATCATCATTTTTCCGGGCGGCGCCGGCACGGCCGAAGAGTTCCTGTACCTGCTCGGCATCCTGATGCACCCGGACAACGCGGGCCTGCCGTTCCCGGTGGTCCTCACCGGGCCGAAACATGCCGCGCCGTACCTGGAACAACTGGATGCCTTCGTCGGCGCCACGCTGGGTGACGCCGCGAAGCAGCACTACGAAATAATCATCGACGACCCGGCAGAAGTCGCGCGGTACATGACCCAGGGCCTGAAAGCGGTGAAACAGTTCCGCCGCGAGCGCAACGACGCGTTCCATTTCAACTGGCTGCTGAAAATCGACGAAGGCTTCCAGCGCCCGTTCGACCCGACCCACGAAAACATGGCCAACCTCAAACTGAGCCGCGACCTGCCGGCCCACGAACTGGCCGCCAACTTGCGCCGCGCGTTCTCCGGCATCGTCGCCGGCAACGTCAAGGACAAGGGCATCCGCCTGATCGAAGAACACGGGCCGTACCAGATCCGTGGCGATGCCGCGGTGATGCAACCGCTGGATCAACTGCTCAAGGCGTTCGTCGCCCAGCACCGGATGAAACTGCCGGGTGGCGCGGCGTATGTGCCGTGTTATCGGGTGGTTGCGTAACAAAGCCCATGTAAGCTGTTGCGCCACGTGCCGAAGCAATCGCTTCGGCACACTGCATTCTATGGAAAGAGAAACTGTGATGCGCCAACGCAATGCTGCCAGGCTCCTGGTCCTCAACCCCTCCAGTCAGGTGCTGCTGTTTCGCTTCCAGCACAAGGGCGACGCCCTCGACGGTCGCGACTATTGGGCGACGCCTGGGGGTGGCCTGGAAGAAGGTGAAACCTTCGAAGCCGCCGCCATTCGCGAACTGCTTGAAGAAACCGGTCTGCACGTCGACACCGTGGGCACGAGCGTGAGAGAGCGCAGGTTTCAGATGATGTTGCCCAGCGGCGAATCGGTCCTGGCCGTGGAACGCTACTTCGTCGTCCGGGCGAATAGTGAACAGCTGACACGCGATGGATGGACGGAAGATGAAGCGCGGGTCATGACAGAGCATAAATGGTGGTCAGTCGCCGAACTGCAAGAAACCCGCGAAACCGTGTGGCCAGAGCGCTTGATCGACATGCTTGAAAACGCGTGACCGCTCCCGATTTACAAAGCACCGCCAATCCCCTGTGGGAGCGGGCTTGCTCGCGAAGGCGGAGTGTCAGTCGACACATTTGTAATTGTCCGGTTATGGCAAGGACATGTCGATGTATGGACTGGAGGACTACACCGTCGTACGGCATGTGATGTTCAAGCATTAAAAGCATCGCCAGCAGGCTGGCTCCCACATTGGGAATACATTTCCCCTGTGGGAGCCAGCCTGCTGGCGATGGCGTCAACTCGGTTTCAAGGCAGAAAATCGAGCACATGAACGAAAAATTTCCGCATGGCGGTCAGAAGCTGATACACCATCGCGAGCAAGTTCGCTCTTACAGTTGGGGCGGGAACGTCTGTAAGAAATTGGTTGGCTGTCAGGCCACCTTCGCGGGCAAGCCTCGCTCCTACAGAAAATCACAAGCAGAGCGGCGTACGCTTTTGATTCTCACCACTCATCAGGCCGAGCGTTAGCTCGCCTTCAGCTTTTGACTTTGACGCACCGCCCCATCAGGCCGCCTTCGCGGGCAAGCCTCGCTCCTACAGAAAATCACAAGCAGAGCGGCGTACGCTTTTGATTCTCACCACTCATCAGGCCGAGCGTTAGCTCGCCTTCAGCTTTTGACTTTGACGCACCGCCCCATTAGGCCGCCTTCGCGGGCAAGCCTCGCTCCTACAGAAAATCACAAGCAGAGCGGCGTACGCTTTTGATTCTCACCACTCATCAGGCCGAGCGTTAGCTCGCCTTCAGCTTTTGACTTTGACGCACCGCCCCATCGTAAGGCCGAGTGGAGGTTCTGCGCAGTGGGCAACTCGGCATGGATGCCGGGTTAGCCGCCCCCGGCCATGGATGGCCGATGGCGGCGGGCCCACGGAGCAGGACCGGAGCGAGGGCATGCCGAGCCTAGGCGAGGCACCGAACGAAAGGGGCAAAAGCCCTTGGTTACTTGGGGCTCTTCCAAGTGACACGCCGTAAGGGCGTAACCAATATCAGCCATTACCGCAAAAACGGATATGTACACGACAACCAACCAAGAACCTGGCCGGCCCAAAGGCCGCCAATATCAACCCCCCTGATTACCACACTCCGCAAACTTGCTGTAATCCAGCACCTTCTGCACACCACTGGAATCCAGGTAAGTCATCCGCGCATTCACAATGCCACAACCGGCGCCGCCATCTTCTACAGTGGAAATAACCTGCTTAATATCCAAATGAGTGCCAAATGCGTGCGTCTGGCTATCGGCATGCGCCGAAAAAGCCGCAACGCTCAGCACCGCGAAGACGCTTGCAGCAAAGAGTTTGTTCACGTTCATGATGATGTCCTCAGGGTTGCAATGGAGAGTGGTACGAGGCAAGTCGTCCTGTCTCGATGGAACCCATTCAATCAACCCGAGGTATCTGCCATGTGTCGTAAAACCGCCGCTATTAAGGCGTAAGGTGTCACACAGATGCCTGGATACAGTTCGGTACATACGCACCCGAAAAAAACGGTGCGAATAATAAGAGGGTTGAGCAATGGAACATGTGAACCACATCCTGATCGTCGACGACGATCGCGAGATTCGCGAACTGGTGGGCAATTACCTGAAAAAGAACGGCCTGCGCACCACAGTCGTCGCCGACGGCCGGCAAATGCGCAGCTTTCTCGAAGCCAACACCGTCGACCTGATTGTGCTGGACATCATGATGCCCGGCGACGACGGCCTGCTGCTGTGCCGCGAACTGCGCTCGGGCAAGCACAAAGCCACGCCGATCCTGATGCTCACCGCACGCAACGATGAAACCGATCGCATCCTCGGCCTCGAAATGGGCGCCGACGATTACCTGACCAAACCCTTCGCCGCCCGCGAATTGCTGGCGCGGATCAACGCCGTGCTGCGGCGCACCCGGATGCTGCCGCCCAACCTGTTGATCACCGAAACCGGCCGGCTGCTGGGCTTCGGCCGCTGGCGCCTGGACACCACCGCCCGCCACCTGCTGGACGAGGACGGCACAATGGTCGCCCTGAGCGGAGCTGAATATCGACTGCTCCGGGTGTTCCTCGATCACCCGCAACGGGTGCTCAGCCGCGACCAACTGCTCAACCTGACCCAGGGCCGCGACGCCGATCTGTTCGACCGCTCCATCGATTTGCTGGTGAGCCGTCTGCGCCAACGGCTGATGGACGACTCCCGGGAGCCGACCTACATCAAAACCGTGCGCAGCGAAGGCTATGTGTTTTCGTACCCGGTGGAACTGCTCGGCGCGCAGTCATGAATCAGCGCTGCGCCGAACACCCAACGCCCTGATGCTCTTGTAGGAGCTGTCGAGTGAAACGAGGCTGCGATCTTTTGATCTTTCCCGAGTTCACTTTCACATCAAAAGCAAGAGCAAAAGATCGCAGCCTCGTTTCACTCGACAGCTCCTACAGGGGGCGTGTGTATTGCAGTGTGTCTGGGAGGTCTTGGGATACAAACGCTTTAACTCGACGGATATTTTGAAACAGGCCAGATACGTCGCTGCGCTCAACTGTGCGGATTGCCCACCACAGGTTGAGTGTGTTCCCCATGACTGACCCCATCAACACCAAACGCCGACACTTCCTGCAAATCGCCGGTATCGGTGCGGCGAGCCTTGCCGCGAGTAACTTGCTGAACATTGGTACGGTTCAAGCGGCGCCAACGCCAGCGAAACCCGCTGCTGCACTGACACCGATCAAGCAGATCCGCGCCGGCGTCCTCGACATCGGCTACTACGAGGCCGGCCCGAAAACCGGCCCGGTGGTACTGTTGCTGCACGGGTACCCTTACAGCATTCAGAGTTTCGAAGAGGTTGCACCGTTGCTCGCCGCTCGCGGTTTCCGGGTGATCGTGCCGCACTTGCGCGGCCATGGCACCACCCGCTTCATCGACGCGGCCACCCCGCGTGCCGGCCAGCAAGGCGCCATCGGCGACGACGTGATCGCCTTGATGGATGCCCTGAACATCAAGACCGCCGTGTTCGCCGGTTTCGACTGGGGCGGCCGCGCGGCCTGTGTCGCCGCCGCGCTCTGGCCGGAACGCTGCACCGGGCTGGTGAGCGTCAACAGCTACCTGGTGCAGGACATCGCCCACGCCACGGCGCCGATCCCGGCGAAGATCGAATCGGGCCTGTGGTACCAATATTACTTCCAGACCGAACGCGGCCGCCTCGGCCTGACCGCCGACCCCGCCGGCATCGCCAAAGTGATCTGGACCCGCAACTCGCCGGGATGGGCTTTCGACGATGTCACCCTGACGCGCACCGCCGTCCATTTCAACAACCCGGACTACGTCGATGTGGTGATCCACTCCTACCGCCATCGCCTCGGCCTGGCTGACGGTTATCCAGCCTACGTCGACATCGAAAAACGCCTGGCCGCCCTGCCGCCGATCACCCAGCCGGCGATCACCCTCGATGGCCTCACCGACGGCAACTACCCGGCCGGCGATGGTTCGTCCACGGCCAAGCGATTCACCGGCAAACGGATTCACCGCCAAGTGCCGAATGCGGGACACAACCTGCCGCAGGAAGCGCCACAAGCGTTTGCCGATGCAGTGATCGATGTAGCGGCGATGTAACGATGATTTCCCTGCCCGATCTGCTGCGGTTTTCCGTGGGGCTTTTACTGGCGGCAGTGCTCTGCGTCAGTATTGATGCCAGCAGAGCCCGGGCGGCGGAACCGGGCGTGGCACCGCTCGAATTACTCGTGCTCGGCTCGGGCGGGCCGGGCGCTGGCGGCCGGGCCGGCGCCGGCTACGTGGTGCTGCTCGACGGCACACCGCGCATTCTGTTGGATGCCGGACCGGGGACGTTCGTGCGACTGGGTGAAGCGAAGCTCGATATTCGCCACCTGGACATCGTTTTGCTGACGCACTTGCATGTCGATCACGTGGCGGAACTGCCGGGCATCGTCAAGGCGCGGGCCGTGGCGTCACGTTCCGCTATCTACTTCCAGGTCTTCGGCCCCGGTGGCGCACAGCCCTTCCCTTCCACACGCCATTACATCGACCTGATGTTCGGCAAGGACGGCGCCTTCAGCTATTTGCAGGATTTCGCCGGGACCGTGGCGTTCAACACCACTGACATCGATAACGCCACGACCGCCAACACCATTCTCAGCGAGGACGGCCTGCAGATCACTGCGGTGGCCGGCCATCACCGCGACGCCCCGGCCGTGATCTATCGCGTCGACTACAAAGGCAAAAGCATCACTTTCAGCGGTGACATCGACGCTCACGGCCACGCCGCATTGACGCGCATCGCCAAGGGCTCGGATTTGCTGGTGTTCAATGCCGCCGTGCTGGATCCGCCCGACTCGCCGCCAGCGCTTTACGCGTTGCACACCGCGCCGGGCGATATCGGCAACATCAGCGCCGCCGCCGACGTGTCGAGCCTGTTGCTCAGCCATCTGTCCCGAGATATCGATGAGTCCCGTGACGCCGTAGTGCAATCGATCCGCCGCAGCTATCAAGGGCCGGTGCAGTTCGCCGAGGATGGCTTGCGCGTCCGGCCGTAAACGGTTTTGTATCGGTCTGTATAAGAACCCGCGACAGATACGCAACCCTCGATTTCGCGGCATTCACGCACACATCAGCGATACACCCGAGCGTTTAACTGTGAACACCAGATAGCAGCAGCTACTGACTCACTCAAACTAAAGCGCACGGAGAATCACCCATGTTCAACTTCTCGAAAGTCTCATCCCTGGCACTCGGTCTGGCACTGGTAGGCGGTCTTGGCCTGTCGAACCTGGCCTCGGCCAGCACTGAATCCCACAGCCCGGTCCAGCAGCTGCTGGTGGAAGGCGGTGCCGATCGCCTGCAAGAGCTGCGTGAACGTGTGGCCGAAGGCGGTTCCGACCGCCTGATCGAGAACCGCGTTGCCGAGGGCGGTGCCGACCGTCTGCAGGAACTGCGCGAACGTGTCGCCCTGACCAGCTCGAGCAACGCCGTACACGGCGGTGTGATCGTTGCCGAAAACCGCGCCGAGTTCGGCTCGAAATATCAGCGCTACTGATCAAGATTTACAACCCACCAACGATCGAATGTGGGAGCGGGCTTGCTCGCGAAGGCTGAGTGTCAGACGACATCAATGTTGAATGATCAACCGCCTTCGCGAGCAAGCCCGCTCCCACATTTGGTTATGTGTAGGCTGGGTGATCACCGGCAGTCCTGAGATCTGACGCAATAGTCCGACAATTTCTCGGGACAGGTGCAGCGCGCTCGTACTAAGATTTGCGCTTCATTTCATCAAGGACGATTCATGAAGCGCTTTGTCGGTTGCCTGTTGTTCTTCCTGACATTCCCTGCGGTCGCCGCCGATCTGAACATGCTCACCGACATTCATCCGCCCCTGCATTTTCAGCAAGGCGGCGAGTTGGTGGGGTTTGGCGTAGATGTGGTGCACGCGCTGGCCGAACGCGCCGGCGACCAGGTGCATCTGCAACAAGTCCCGTTGCTGCGCGCCTTGCACATCGCCACGACAGAGCCTGCGACCGGGGTGTTCACCGTGATGCGCACGCCCGAGCGCGAGGCCCAGTACCAGTGGGTCGGGCCGCTGATGGACGTGGAAACCGCGCTCTATTCCGCTGACAACGCCCAGCAACCCGTCAGCAGTTTGCAGCAAGCCGCGAGCCTGGGCCGTATCGCCGTCCCGCGCAAATGGCTGGCCTATGGTTACTTCCAGCAGCAGGGTTTGAACAATGTCTACGGCGTGGAAACGCCCGAGCAAATGATGCGTCTGGCGCGTCTCGGTCGTACCGAATTCGTGGTGGCCGACACCCTTTCCATCGCCACCCTGGCGCGCGAAGAAGGGTTGGCGCCCAGCCAGTTGCACTATCAAATGCCGCTGATGAAGCAAGGCACGTACATCGCGTTTTCCCCGCAAACCGATGCGCGCCAGGTGGCGCGTTGGCAGCAGGCGCTGGACGAGATGAGCCGTGACGGCCGCCTGGAACAACTCAAGCAGCGCTGGCTAAGCGACAACACGCCGCGCTGACGGTGGATCAACGCGCTCGATAACAACTATGCGCAAGGGTGCTTTTTCATTGCGACGCGCCAGCCCTAGAGTGGCCACATCTTCTCCCCACTCTTCTGGAGCATCATCATGAAAAGCATCATCGGTCTTGGTTTCGCCCTGTCGGTTCTTGGCGCTACATCGGCCATTGCCGCACCCCACGCCACCTCGCAAGTCGTCGCAGCCGTGAAAGTCAGCCAACCGGCCACGCTGAACGTCAACACCGTCGGCGTTGATCAAAAAGACAGCCAGGCAAGCAAACTGTACGTCGCTGAAAACCGTCCTGAGTTTGGTTCGAAGTATCAGCGCTATTGATTAACGGCTTTGTGCCACTGTCAACAAGAACCCCCGGGTTGATCCTGTCTATCCGGGGGGTTCTTGTTTGTGAAGCTGAGGCAGGACTTAGTCGGTGTAACCCAGCCTGACTGCCCGGTTTTCCTGCGCCTGCCCACGTGTCGCCAGGCAATAGTAGAGCGGGCACGTCACCACCAATCCCACCAGCCACGACAGGTCGGCGCCCTCCACCAGATTCGCATACGGCCCGACATACAACGAGGTATTGGCGAACGGCAGCTGCACGATAATCCCGATAAAATACGCAACAATCGCATGCAGGTTGAAACGCCCGTAAATCCCGCCGTCCGCACGGAAAATCGAGGCAATGTCGTAGCTGCCGCGCTTGATCAGGTAGAAATCAATCAGGTTGATCGACGCCCATGGCACCAGGACCAGCAACAACGCCAGAATCAAGCCGATGAACTGCGAGATGAAATCCGCCGACGCGCCCAGCGCCACCACACAGCAGCCCGCCAGCACCACACTCGACAACACCACGCGCACCTTGATGCTCGGCGTCCACTGGCTGGCGAAGGTCTGGATCGAAGTGATGATCGACAGCACCGCGCCGTACAGATTCAAGGCGTTGTGGCTGATGATGTTGAGCAAAAACAGCACCATCAGAATAGGCCCCAGCCAACCGGTGGACTGCTTCACCGCGGCCATTGCCTCGGTGCCTTCCGGGGTGGCCAACACCGCTACCGCGCCGAACGTAAATGACAGAATGGTGCCCAGCGTCGCGCCCAGGTACGTGGCGAAAAATGGCCGCGCGATGCCGATATCCGCTGGCAGGTAACGCGAATAATCCGACACATACGGCGAAAAGCTGATCTGCCAGATGATGCCCAGCGACACCGTCGCCAACCAGCCCGACAGATTGAAACCGCCACGGCTGAAGAAGTCCGCCGGCAGGTCATGGGCAAAGATGTAAAGGAAGCCAGCGAGCAAGGCGCTGCCCATGACCCAGGTGCCAATCCGGTTGAGCGTATGGATGAAGCGGTACCCGATCACCCCGATCGCCGTCGCGCTGAGCGCGCCGATGAGGATGCTCGCCGGCACCGGAACCGAAGGCGCGATGCCGACAATCGACTTGCCCGCGAGCACGATGTTGGAGATGAAAAAACCGATGTAGATGATCGCCGCGAAAAACACGATCAGCAGCGCACCGTAACGGCCGAACTGGCCGCGGCTCTGCACCATCTGCGGAATCCCCATGCGCGGGCCTTGCGCCGACGCGAGGGCAATCACCAGACCGCCGACCATGTGCCCGAGCGCAATCGCCAGCAAGCCCCAGAACAGGTCGAGATGAAACACCTGGACCACCATGGCCCCGGTGACGATGGGCAGTGGCGCAATGTTGGTGCTGAACCATAAGGTGAAAAGATCGCGGGCCTTCCCGTGGCGCTCTGCGAGGGGGACGTAGTCGACCGTGTGATTCTCGATCAGGGGGTCTTGCCGGGACATCTCGGACATGTGCGTGAACTCTAGTTTGTCTGATCTTATAGTTGTACGAAGCCAAACCGGGGGTACTCGATGGCACCCGCTCAGATGCGAGCCATATTATGGTATTCCAACATTTTCACAAGACTGATCCGGTCTTTAATCACCCCGCTGATCCGCAATTCTGCCGCCTAAAAGCAGGCCACTCCTCGCTATAAGCCCCGTAAACATTGGCTTTAAGATAAAGAATGCGCGTTTATCGGTTCACAGAAAAAGCCCTTGCAAACTATGTATTACGGTATACCATCAGACCTACAAACCCATAAGAATTCACGTTACATCGCCAGAGGACCATCCCATGATCGATGCCGCCATCTACAAACAAGTGATGGGTTCGTTTCCGTCCGGTGTGACCGTGATCACCACGCTGGATGACGACGGCCAAATCGTCGGCCTGACTGCCAGCGCCTTCAGCTCGCTGTCCATGGACCCGGCCCTGGTGCTGTTCTGCCCCAACTACAGTTCCGATTCCTACCCGGTGCTGATCAAAAACAAACGCTTTGCCATTCACGTCCTGTCCGGCGGCCAGCAGAGCGAAGCCTATGCGTTCGCCCGTAAAGGCAAAGACAAGGCCCAAGGCATCGAATGGACCTTGAGCGAACTGGGCAACCCGATTCTGGCCAATGCCACCGCGGTGATCGAATGCGAACTGTGGCGCGAATATGAAGGCGGCGACCACGCCATCATGGTCGGCGCCGTGAAGAACCTGATCGTGCCCCAACAGAACGCCGGGCCACTGGTGTATTGCCACGGCAAGATGGGCGCCCTGCCCGTTCTCGCCTGATTCGACAATACTCAATTTGCGTACATCCTTAATGTCGACACTCCAATAAATAGCCAGCCGACTCCCGATCGACCGGCCAACAACAAAGATCCGAGGTAAGCGTCATGAAGTTTTCCCTGTTCGTGCACATGGAACGTTGGGACGAAAGCGTCAGCCACCGTCAGCTGTTCGAAGACTTGACCGAACTGACCCTGATGGCCGAGGCCGGTGGTTTCAGCACGGTCTGGATCGGCGAGCACCACGCCATGGAATACACCATCTCGCCGAGCCCGATGCCGCTGCTGGCTTACCTCGCGGCCAAGACCACCACCATTCACCTCGGCGCCGGCACCATCATTGCGCCGTTCTGGCACCCGTTGCGGGTGGCCGGCGAATGCGCGTTGCTCGACGTAATCAGTAACGGCCGCATGGAAGTCGGCCTGGCGCGTGGCGCCTATCAGGTCGAATTCGATCGCATGGCCGGCGGCATGCCGGCCTCGTCTGGCGGCCAGGCGCTGCGTGAGATGGTTCCGGTGGTTCGCGCGCTGTGGCAAGGCGACTACGCCCACGACGGCGATATCTGGAAATTCCCCACCTCCACCAGCGTGCCCAAGCCGATTCAGAAGCCCAACCCGCCGATGTGGATCGCCGCCCGCGACCCGGACTCGCACAACTTCGCCGTGGCCAACGGCTGCAACGTCATGGTCACACCGCTGATGAAGGGCGACGAAGAAGTCCTCGACCTGAAGAACAAATTCCAGGCCGCGCTGGACAACAATCCCGACGTACCGCGTCCACAATTGATGGTGCTGCGCCACACTCACGTCCATGCGGTCGATGACCCGGAAGGCTGGAAAGTCGGGGCCAAGGCGATCTCGCGTTTCTACCGCACCTTCGACGCCTGGTTCGGCAACAAGGAAGTGCCGGTCAACGGTTTCCTGGCGCCGAGCCCGGAAGAGAAATTCGCCGCTCGCCCGGAGTTCGAACTGGAAAGTCTGCACCGCACTGCTATGATCGGCACCCCGGCAGAAATCATTCCGCGCATCAAGTATTACCAGGAACTGGGGGTCGACGAATTCAGCTTCTGGTGCGATAACAGCCTGCCCCACGCGGAGAAGAAAAAATCCCTGGAGCTGTTTATCAAACACGTGGTGCCAGCGTTCCGCTGAGTCCACCACCCTGCCCCCCCGGACGCTAAGCCTGGGGGCCTGACTGACGTGTAGGGTCGATTCCCATGCTGAACGATCGCCGCCCATCACTCGCCCTTTCCTCCGGCGCCGAGCAGGCTTACCTGCGCGGCGAATGGAGCGCTTCGCACCTTCATTTCAAGCGCCTGCGCGCCAGCGTTTCCGCCAAGCAGAACGGCTTCTGGCAAATAGTTCACTGAGCCCACCCGAACAGAACTCCACGCACCTCAGGTCCCGTCATCACGGGGCGTGTGCGGTGCATTGTGCTTCGGCTCATGATCAGGTTTGCCCAATGAACAATAACAACGCGCTGTTGATCATCGACATGCAGCAAGAGGACGGTTTCGTCCTGGAAAACTTCGACACGGTGGTCACCCATACCGCCGCCCTGCTCGACTCCGCCCGCCGTCAGCAGGTCCCTGTCATCTTTACCCGCCACATCAATCAGGCCGATGGCAGTGACTTGCCACGCGGTGAACCGCGAGCGGACGACGGCGGCCCGAGCAGCTATCGCGCCGGCACCTGGCACGTGGAAATCATCGAGTGCCTGACGCCAAAACCCGATGATTGGGTGATCGACAAGGGCCGCTACAGCGCCTTCCACCGCACCGACCTCGATGCCCGGCTGAAGACGCTTGAAATCGACACCCTGATCATCAGCGGTGTGTTGACCGATGTCTGCGTGCTCAGCACGGTGTTCGACGCCTTCGCCCTGGGTTATCACATTCGCCTGGTCAGCGACGCCTGCACCACGACCACCCTGGCGGGGCATTACTCGGCGCTGTTGATCATGGCCAACTGGGTCTATTCCCTGGAAATCCTCACGTGCGCCCAATGCCTGCGCGCCCTGGAAAGCCGCGACTATTTGAGCCTGACCTCCGAGCGACCGGACGCTTTCGCCCATCAGCCCCCTGAGTTCGAAAACACCATCGCCCGTTTGCACGCCCACCTCGCCCGGATTCAGGAGTGATCGCCATGCACGTCGAAAAAAGAAGCATTGATTTCATTCCTGAAGATGAACGCCACGGCCAACCCGGCTCGCTGTTTTTCATCTGGTTTGGCGCCAACATGAACATCACCACCATCGCTTCCGGCGTGCTGCCGGTGGTCATGGGGCTCAACCTGTTCTGGAGCGCGTTGGCGATCATTCTCGGCTCGCTGCTGGGGGCGATTTTCATGGCTTCCCATTCAGCCCAGGGGCCGAAACTCGGCATCCCGCAGATGATCCAGAGCCGGGCCCAGTTCGGTGTGCTCGGGGCGGTGTTGCCGCTGCTGTTCGTGATGCTCATCTACCTCGGCTTTTTCGTCAGCAATACTTTGCTCGCCGCCCAGGCGCTGGCGTCGGTCAGCCCGCTGCCAGCCACCGGCAACATCTACCTGATCGGGGCGTTGTGCTTCGTCGTCGCGCTGTATGGCTATCGCCTGATCCATCGGCTGCAGAAGTTACTCTCGCTGCTGTCGCTGCTGGTGTTCATCGTCGCAACGGTGCTTGCCTTGCAGCTGCCGATCCCGGCCGAACACTGGCTGCCGACGGGTTTCTCGTTGTCGAAGTTTCTGGTGGCCGTGAGCATTGCCGTCACCTGGCAACTGTCCTATGCGCCGTATGTGGCCGACTATTCGCGCTACCTGCCAAGCAGCACGCCGACCGCCCAGGTGTTCTGGTACAGCTACGCCGGCACGGTCAGCGGCGGTGCGTGGATGATGATTCTCGGGGCGATCCTCAGCGTCGGTATCGGCGACTTTTCCAGCAACGTCGGCAGCCACGTTGCCGGGTTGTTTGGTGGCGGTGCGCTGCTGCTGTTCGCCTTCATCGTTTATGGGCAGGTGTCGATCAATGTCTTCAACCTGTACGGCGCTTTCATGTCGACCATCACCGTGATCGAACCCTTTGCCCGACTCAAGGTAACGCCTCGGGTACGCGGCCTGTTCATGCTGGTGATCAGCCTGGTGGCCACTGCGTTGTGCACCGTCAGTCAGGATGACTTCATCAACTTTTTCCTTAACTTCATCTTCTTCATGAGCTACTTCCTGATCCCCTGGACGGCGATCAATCTGGTGGATTACTACTGCTTGCGCAAAGGTCAGTACCGGATCGACGACATCTTCGACCTGAACGGGATGTACGGGCGCATCAACTGGATCGCCTGCGGCAGTTTCGTGCTGGCGATTGCCCTGGAAATTCCGTTCATGAACACCACGCTGTACGTCGGCCCGGTGGCCACCGCGCTGGATGGCGTGGACCTGGCCTGGATCGTCGGGCTGCTGGTGCCTGCGCTGAGCTACTACGGATTGATGAAGAAAATTTGGGGCGGGATGGGCTACATACGCAACACCTAAAAACCACCGTCCCCTGTAGGAGCCGAGCTTGCTCGCGAAGGACTCATAGACACCGCGTTTATCCTGTTGAAACGCGTCATCGTTGACGACCTTCGCGAGCAAGCCCGCTCCCACATTTGGGCTGTGTGCACCTGCGAGAGATGGGTTGGCTGTCTGGCTGCCTTCGCGGGCAAGCCTCGCTCCTACGAAATCAAAAGCAGATCGGTGTGCGCGCCATTCATCGATAAAACTCAATATTCGAAAATGCTTGCCGATAGTCAGGACAATGCCCCATCGTCTGGGGACACTGGAATGGACTAGCAGCGGGCTAAAGCTGATGAAAGATATCTATCTATTGATCGAACATGGCATGGATCAGGGCGAAGTTTACGTCCTGGGCTATTTCGATGACGAACGCCAAGCGAAGGAAGCAGCCGAGGAGAAGGAGTGGGAGGCGTACCGCGCCAGCCTGAAAGCCGAACACGTCTGGTCGAGCCAGAAGCCGGTGGCCCCGGACAAGACGGCTTATCGCCGCTACTGGATCAAAGCGGTGTCCAAATTCGAGCGCGTGCCTGTGCCGAGATCCTCGGCGGTCCACTGACAGTGTGCACGTACTGAATTTCAGGCAAAAAAAATCCCAGGCAGCTGATGGACGCCTGGGACTTAAAAATGCATAAACCGTGGTGGTGAACGCGGGGCGGATATTACGGAATATTTCGCTGTGTAACAAGATATTTTGATTCACCATCCAGTTACTAATGCTTCTAACCTATTAAATATCCACACTATTTTTAAGGTTGCCTCTACAGGAACCAGCGATATTCTCGCGCGCTAATGTCGTGCATGAAGGCCAAATGGTCCTGACGCTTGTTCTCGCAGTACACATCGACAAACTCCGCGCCCAAGCCCTCGCGCAACGGCGCATGGCTTTGCATCGACTGCACGGCTTCCAACATTTCCAACGGAAAATCGATACCGCTGCCACGATCTTCGTTGAGTGACGCAATCGGTTCACGGCCGACTTCCAAGCCTTGTTCCAATCCCACCAGAATGGCCGCCAGCACCAGATACGGGTTGGCATCGGCGCCCGCCAGGCGATGTTCGATGCGCAGGTTATTCGCGTCCGAATCAGGCACCCGCAAGCAGGCATCACGGTCCTCAAAGCCCCAACTGGCGCGCGTCGCGACGTTCACCGTGCCACTCAAACGGCGCATTGCGTTGTGATTCGGTGCAAAAATCGGCATGCAGTGCGGCAACACTTCCAGGCAACCGGCCACCGCATGACGCAGCGCTTGCTGCCCGTTAGCCGCCAGCAAATTGTTCCCCGCCTCGTCGTAAAGGCTCACATGCACATGCATGCCACTGCCCGGGTGCTGCAAGTACGGCTTGGCCATGAAACTGGCCCGGTGGTGGTGCTTGAGGGCCACGCCCCGCGTGCTGCGGCAAAACAGGGCCGCCCAGTCAGCGGCACGCAGGCCGTCATCGAGATGACCGAAATTGATCTCGAACTGGCCAGGGCCCAGCTCGGCGGTGATCACCGTGGCATCGATGCCTTGCGCCCGCGCAGTCTCGACCATTTCATCAAGCACCGGGGAAAATCTCGACAGCCGTTCGATGTGCATGTTCGGCTGATCATCCGCATCGCCCGTCAACTGATCGCGCGGGAACTGCGGCAAGCCGTCACGCAACTGGCTATCAAACAGATAGAACTCCAGCTCGAAGGCGACCACCGGGAAAATTCCTTTGCGACCGAGTCGTTCCAGCACTTGGGCCAGCACCTCGCGCGGTTCGAAGACGATCGGTTTTTCGGTGCCGTCCGACGTAATCAGCATCTGCCCCAACGGTTGTTTTTCCCAGCCGACCGGTTTGAGCGTACCGGGAACCAGGCGACGAACTGCATCCGGATCGCCGTCGTTAAAACAGTAGTCACCAATTTTGAACAGCCCGCCTTGAGTCCCCAGCAGCACACAGTTTTGCGGCAGCTTGAGCACGCTGCCGGCGGCGACCTTTTCGAGCATGTCTATCGGGTAGCGCTTGCCGTAGAAATGCCCGGGGATGTCCAGGGCAATCAAATCGACGTAGCGCACATCGGGGTAGCGCTGACGAAACGCGCGAACCTCGGCCAACAGATCAGAGCAGACAGCTTCCATCGTGGTGTTCCTTGTTGTTTTTATCAGGTGTAAACCCAGAGCACCCGGGTGAACTGATCCGAGAGGTTGCCGTAGCGGCAATGGGTGTGACTGGCCAGCTGAAAACTGTCACCGGTGCGCAAGGTCACCGGTTTGTCGTCATCGAGCCACAGTGTCAGCTCTCCCTCCAGGACATAGCCGCCCTGCTCCGAGCTGTCATTCATGTGCCGGTCACCACTGCTGGCGCCGGGCTCCAGTCGGCTTTCAAGCATCGAAAAGGACGCCCGCATCTTCGGCGAGACGAGGATGTCGGTAATCCCGTCGGCGTAATACAGGGTGCGTCGTTCGTCCGGGCGGGTCACCCAGGGCAACGCCATGGGTTTGGGCAAACTGTAGAAATAGGTGGTCGGCACGCCCAGGGTTTCGCTGATGGCCGTCAGGTCCGCCACCGTCGGTCGTGACAGACCGCGCTCGACTTGCGAGAGAAAACCGACGGAGCGACCGATTTTGTCCGCCAGCTCCTTGAGCGTGTATTTTTTGTGTTTGCGCAGGTCCTGGATCAGGATCGCCAGCGCCGAGATTTCTTCTTGCATGTCCATCTGGGTTCTTCCGCCAATTGATGCTTCAAAGGCTATCGCGTAAGCGATACCAGGCCTTGCCGATGGCTTCCAGCGGGGCCGCCATGTATTTGCCGCCGGGGAAACTGTTGTTGATCAAACCTTGGTACAACGCCAGCTCATCCGGCTGACCGAGTATCGCGTCGGACACCGCACGGGCCCCGGCCAATGTCGGCAGCACGCCGTGCCCGGAGTAACCCTGTAGCCAATAGAGATCGCCACGGCGACCGATATCAGGGGTGCGCTTGAGCGTGAGATCAATATGCCCGCCCCAGGCAAACGCCAGTTCGACGCCTTTAAGCTGGGGAAACACGCGCTCCAGATAAGGCCGAGTCGCGGCGGCAATGTCCTTGGGCATGCCGCCCAGGTAGGTACAACCTCCGCCGAACAACAGCCGGTTATCCGGTGTGCGACGGAAATAATCGAGGACAAACTGGTTGTCGGTGACGCACACATTGCTCGGTATCAGCGCGCTCGCCTGTTCCGGCGAGAGCGGCACGGTGGCGACTTGATAGGTGCCAACCGGCAACACGCAACTCGAGAGCCGCGGGTCGAGTCGATCGAGGTAGGCGTTGCACGCCAGCACCAGCACATCTGCCCGAATACGCCCGCGTTCGGTAGTGACAACGTACTGACCACCCTCTTCGTGATAGCTCAGCGCCTTGCTTTGTTCATGGATGCGTCCGCCGGCACGTTCAATCGCAGCGGCCAGACCGAGTGCCAGTTTCAGCGGATTCAGGTGCCCGCCTTCAGGATCAAACAGCCCGGCCTGATAACGTTCACTGGCGACCCATTCCGGCAACTGCTCACGCGCAATGAACTGCAAACCATCGTGACCCCACTTGTGACTGGCCTCGTGTTGCCACTCGGTCAGCAGACTCACCCGTCGCGGCATCACCGACGTCCACAGGTGGCCGGGTCGATAGTCACAGTCGAAACCATGGCGCCCCGGCAAGTCGCGCAGTTCCCGGGCCGCCCAGCACATGCTGTCCCACAACCGCCGTGCGCGCTCATAACCCAGCGCCGCTTCCAACGGCGGCATGTCGCACGACCAGCCGAGAATGGCCTGGCCGCCATTGCGCCCCGAGGCCGCCCAAGCCACCCGACTGGCTTCCAGCAACGTCACGCGCTTGCCGGCCAAGGCCAGGCGCAACGCGGTATGCAAGCCACTGAAACCGGCGCCGATGATCACCACCTCGGTGCCCTGCTCGCCTTCCAGAGCCGTTCGATCGAGCAGGCGATCCGCGCAGGTATGGGCGTAATAGCTGGCAACGTGGTGGGTCGACTGTTGAAACATGCAGGCCTCGTGAAATTTTATACTTATAATTTCATGAAAAACTACACGGTAAATTTCACAACTGCAACCGTTCGCGGCGCAAAAAAAATCCCGTCCAAGGCGACCTGGGCGGGATTTTTGTCCATCAGACAACGCTATTGAAGCAACGCTGCCGACGTCTTAGGCGACCGGAATCATCGGATCCGCGGCAGCCAGCGCAGTGACACGGTCAGCCGCTGGCGGGTAGATCCACTGGGTGTTGATTTGAGTCTTCAGCGCTTTGGCTTCCTCTTTGACCAACTTGACCTGGCGGTCCCAACCCTCGGTGTAGACCGCGCCCCACGCGCCCAAGTCCAGGCACGTCACGTACTTGGGCTGGCTGTAGGGTGTTGGATCGACGCCGAGAATCTGCGCGGCAACGTTGTTACCGGCGTGACGCCCCAGCGAGATGGCGTGTTGGCAGGTCATCAGGGCAAAGTTGCCGATGTCATCGGAGGCCGCGTAAGCAACGTCGCCGGTGGCGAAGATGTCTTCCTGACCAATGACTTTGAGGTGCGCGTCGACGTGCAGACGCCCCAGGTGATCGCGCTCGGCGGGAATCTGCTCGGTCAGCGAGCTGGCGCGTACACCGGTAGTCCAGACCACCGTTTTGGCATCGATGCGCTGACCGTCGGCCAGGGTCACGCCGTTTTCATCGACGGCGACGACCGACGATTTCAAGCGCCATTTCACGCCCGTTGCGATACTGGCTTCAGCGATCGACTCGGCGATCTCGGCGCCCATGGAGCCGCCAACCTTCTCACCACGGTCAACGATGATCACTTCAATGTCGGTGCGATCACCGAGGATGGCCCGCAGACGCGCAGGCATTTCAGTCGCCGTTTCAATCCCGGTGAAGCCACCACCGGCCACCACGACCGTGTTACGGCTGTTGCTTTCTGGCAGGTTGACCAACGACTTGAGGTGGTTTTCCAGGCGCACGGCCTGCTCGATCTGATCAACGTCGAAGGCATGTTCGGCCACGCCCGGAGTGTTCGGCAGCGCCAGGCGGCTGCCGGTGGCCAGAACGAGTTTGTCGTAGCTGCACACCTGTGGGTTGCCAGAGGCATCGATGTAACCGACACGTTTTTGCTGCACGTCGATGGTCTCGGCAGCACCTTTGATGAATTTCACACCTACCGCATCGAACAGCTCGCCGATCGGTGCGGCCAGTTGATGCGCATTCGGTTCGTAAAAGCGTGGACGCACGCGCAGCTCGGCCTGAGGCGCCAGCACAGTCACTTCGACGTCGTTGTGAGCATGAATGTCGAACAGGCGCGTCGCGCTCAAAGCCGTCCACATGCCACCAAAACCGGCGCCGATTACCAGGATGTGTTGCTTCATTTTCAACTCCAGGAAAGACCAAATGAATTTGTTGAAGGCCGCTCATCGGTCGCAGGGACTTACCGTTGCCGACCGGACAACTGCGACTCTATTGATCCCAGTTAAAACACGCAACAATTTTTTTATGAGGGTGACCATCGGACCTTTCGATGGGTCCGAAGAGAATTGATAAACCTGCTACTCACGCGGATAGCAACGAAGCAGAAAGAATAAGCAGGTGAACCTGGCGCGTTGCTTAGCCCAACGCCTGCTGCTAACATTTGCGACTACATTTGTCGGAGATCGATATGTCTCTTTATAGCGCGGGCGTTGAGTACGGCATTCACTGCCTGCTTTTTCTGGTGGGTAATGGCGGCGACACCCGTGAGGCGAGCGTGCGCGACCTCGCAGAGTTGCAAGGCGTGCCTCTGGACTATCTGGCGAAAATCTTCACCAAACTGGCCAAGGCAAAATTGGTGGTGGCCACTGAAGGCGTGCGGGGCGGGTTCAAGCTGGCCAGGCCTTCTGACGAAATCACCCTGCTGGATATCGTCAATGCCATCGATGGCCAGAAGCTCATCTTCGATTGCCGAGAGATTCGCGGGCGGTGCGCATTGTTTGAAGGTACGCCGCCGGACTGGGCGCTGGCCGGTCCCTGCGCAGTCCACGCCGCGATGATGACCGCACAAAAGCGCATGGAAGACGCCCTCGCCCAGCAGACCATTCTTGACCTCGCCCGCAAGGTCGGGCGAAAAGCCCCGGCGGAGTTCGGCGGCCAGGTGGACAACTGGATAAGCGAGCGTCGGGAAAAGAAAGGCAGTACCAGCGAGCAGGCCAGTGACGCCCCGCTCATCCAGGTGGCAGATATTTCCGGCTAGTGCTTACAAGCAGTCACGCACGGCCTTGCGCATTGCGCCGGATTTCGCCCAGGGCGGCCCCTGATAAAGCGATACCCGGCTGCCGTCCTTCGACTTCACGATATCGACAATTTCGTCGGCCGTGATGACGCTGGGTGCCGTGATTCTGTAGCCGTTGGAAATCGCCGTTTGCGCCGTTTTGGGGATTTGCTGCTGCCACGCCGGCAGCACGCACGCGGCATACTCTTTAGGCGGCTTCTCGCTGTACTTGCTGACATTGGGCTCACCTGGTACCAGCGAAGTGGGCAACGAACAACCCGCCAATAACGCGAGCATTACGCCCCCGATCAACATCCGCATGACGCTTCCTTATCCCAAAAACGCAAAATGTAGCGCGTCGCCGCCCAGACATCCATCTCAACTCTGCGCATTAACGTCGCCGGGATCCGGATAGGAGCGTGCGTTCAAATACGTCATCCATCGTTCGTAGGCTTCATGCTGCCATTGCGTCACCCGCTCCCATTCCGGACCGTTCAACTGATGTGCGGAAATCAGTTTCATCATTTCCGTGGTCGCCGCGTCCAGATCAACGATCAGCTCATGCGCGTGAAACCTGAAGTCATCGGTATTGGTCATTTTGAAGTTGCCTCGCCCTAGCGAAAATTCACTACTTCACTACGACAGCAAATCTGTGCGTGCCCGCTCATCTTCCCGACCAAAGGCACTACCGGTGGATCAGACGAACATCACGGCCCCTCCAGCGAAATGGGACTACTATTTTGTAGCAGAGATTGGCAGGAGGTCATCATGTGGCTTAACGAATTCGAAAACGAACTTCGGCGCGACCTGCAAAGCGTGGCGTCGGATTTGAGATGGTCGGCGGTGGAGCTATTGCGCATCGCGGAGCAACTGCGCCAGGCGGGTAATGAGGTGGATGCGCAAGCGGCGCTGAAACTGTGCGATTTATTCCAGGGCGATGAAGATCGGCTGAAGGGTTATGCCGAGGAAGTGAAAGCCAAGGCCATCACCCGAAACAAAGCAAACTAGCGGGAGCGCTGCCATGAACAAGCCTCTGTGCGCGCTGATCGTTGTACTGACAGCGTCGGGTGGCTGCAGCACCGACTCAAGTGTCTATCGAAACCAGCCGTTGGTCGCGAAAGTCGAGAACGGCATGAGCAAGGACCAAGTCCAGCAGATCGGCGGCCAGCCTCTGTCCATCACGGACCGCACCGTTGAACCGGGCACGTGCTTTGACTACAAGCTGACTCAGGCCGGCCAGCAAAAGCCCTTCAACGTCAGCTTCGATGGCCGCGGCCAGGTCGACCACACAAGCTTCATGACGTGCGCGGAATGGAGCGCCGTACAGCGACGGGCCAGGGAGCCTTCACGCACCGGCGGCGGAGGTTATTGATCGGCAGATGATATTCCAGGCACAAAAAAGCCCCGGAAATACTGAGGCTAATAAGCGCGCTCAGCCATTACTGACTGCGTGACGGTTCACTTGTCCTGGCTCTGTAGGCCGGCAACGATGCCGCGTAGGCCAGTGCTTCCTCTTTGCTGCGAAAAGCGCCCAGCCGGTCACCTTTGGTGCAAACCCGCCACGGGCCGTTGTTCACGCTGAGTACGTCATAGCCGTTCATGTGCATCTTGTTCAGCATCGGAACGCTCATAGTCACCTCCATTTCGGCAGTGATATCCAGTATCGACGTGCCTACCTTACACCCACCCGTCACCCAGGTGCCGACCAGACGTCGCGACAGGATTTTGGCATTCGATAGCACTTTCAGCCCTTATTACCCCTCCAACTACCCAAATAGCGTTAAAAACAGCCCGGCCTGAATATTGCAGTTTTATGACAATACCGTGACAAACGCCAATCAGGTAACACATGAAAGTACGCGCCACCGTTATTTGCGAGCACGACCGGCATATTCTCCTGGTGCGCAAGGCCAGGTGTCGCTGGACGCTGCCCGGCGGAAAGGTCGAGCGCGGCGAAACCATTGCTGACGCCGCCATTCGGGAGCTTCGCGAAGAAACCGGGCTTTGGGTCGACGGGTTGCTGTACCTCATGGAACTGCAGTCAGGCAACACGCTGCACCACGTTTACGAGGCGTCGGTGGTGAACCTGGATCAGGCGCGGCCGTTGAATGAAATCTTCGATTGCGTCTGGCATCCGCTGGATGCGGTGCACAATCTGAATCCCAGCGACGCCACGCTCCGGATCGTGAACGCGTTTCGGCGTCGCTTGTAGGCGGTTCAGCCCTGATCGCCGCCACCGACAGGCATGATCATGCCGGTGATGTAGGACGCTTCGTCGCTGGCCAGAAACAGAATCGCGCTCGCCTGCTCATCCAGCGTCCCGTAGCGCTTCATCAAACTGCTGTCGAGTGTCTGGTCGACAATCTGCTGATACCAGACCTTCTCCTGCGCGCTTTGCTCGGCGCTGTTGCGCGGAATGACCCGTGGCGGCGCTTCCGTGCCACCGGGCGCAGTGGCATTGACCCGCACGCCACGCCCTGCGGTTTCAAAGGCCAGGCACGCGGTCAACGCATTCACCCCGCCCTTCGCGGCGCCGTACGGCACGCGATTGACGCTGCGCGTGGCAATCGACGAAACGTTGACGATGGCGCCACGCCCCTGCTCCAGCATGAAGGGCAGCGCGGCATGGCAGCACCACAGCGTGGGGAACAGCGAACGACGGACCTCGGCTTCGATCTGCTCGGCTTCGTAGTGTTCGAACGGTTTGGCCCAGATGGTCCCGCCAACGTTGTTGACCAGCACATCCAGGCGATCAAAACGCTCGACGGCGGTTTGCATCACGCGACTGCATTCGTTGTACTGCTCAAGATCGGCGGTCAGGGCGAGCACCTGGCTCACCGCCGACAACTCCTTTTGCACCTCGAACACCAACTCGGAGCGGTCGACCAGGATCAACTGCGCGCCTTCCGCCGCCATGCGTTCGGCCACCCGCCGACCAATGCCTTGGGCAGCGCCGGTGATCAGCGCGACTTTGTCTTTGAATCTGTTCATAGCAACCTCGTGACGGATGATTACCAGGCGAAACACGGTCCTGTGGGAGCGAGCCTGCTCGCGATTATCTTCAGAACACCGCGTCTATTCAGACGGCACGCGTGATCGTTGACGCTCATCGCGAGCGAGCTCGCTCCTACAGGGGAAGCGCGATTCAAGCCGCGCTGGCGGCAAATTTTTCGTAGTAGAAATTCGCCGGGGCGATGCCTTGTTCGCGGATGAACTGGCTGACCGCTTCGACCATCGGCGGCGGGCCGCACAGGTAGACATCGACGTCGCCCTCGTTCAAATGCTGCGGCTCGATGTGCTGGGTCACGTAACCCTTGAGCGGGTGCTGGCTGTCCGGGTTGGCCACGCAGGCACTGAAACTGAAGTTGGGAATTCGAGCGGCTAGTGCTTCCAGTCGATCGATTTCCACCAGGTCGAAATCGTTGGTCACGCCGTAGATCAAATGCAGCGGATGCGCACTGCCCTGCTCGGCGATTTTTTCGAGCATCGCCGTGAACGGTGCCAGCCCCGTGCCGCCCGCCAGCAGCAGCAACGGACGACGTATATCGCGCAGGTAGAAACTGCCCAGCGGCCCCGCCAGGTTCATGCTGTCGCCAGCCTTGGCCATGCCCGTGAGGAAACTGCTCATCAAGCCGCCGGGCACGTTGCGAATCAGGAAACTCACTTCACCATCGCGCTGCAACGAACTGAACGAATAAGCACGCGTCTGCTCGCTGCCGGGAATCCCGAGGTTCACATATTGCCCCGGCAAGAACGCCAATGTGCTAAGCGCTTCGCCCTTGATCGACAGCGCAATGGTGCTGTCGGACAACTGGCGCACGGCGCTGATGGTCGCGTCGTAGCTGGCCTGACGGGTGCGGCAAACCTCCGAAGACGTTGGCACGCGGACCACGCAATCACTCTTGGCGCGCATCTGGCAGGTCAGGACAAACCCTTGCTCGGCTTCTTCCGCGCTGAGCGCATCTTCGATGTACTCCTCGCCCAGGTCGTAAGTGCCGGCCTCGGCGAAACACTTGCAGGTGCCGCAGGCGCCGTCGCGGCAGTCCAGCGGAATATTGATGCCTTGGCGGTACGCGGCATCGGCCACGGTTTCGCCGGCGTTGGCGTCGATGAACCGGGTAACGCCGTCTTCAAAATTGAACGCGATCGAATGAGTCATGACGGCTGCCTCACAAGTGGTAAACATCGATGACCTGGCGAACGTAGTCGTTCTTCAGGATCACTTTCTTGGCCTTGATCAGCGGGTTTTCACCGCGCACATCGAGGGTGTAGAAACTGCTGCCGAAATAGCTGTCGACGGTCTTGTAGCGAAAGCTCAGGGTGTGCCAGTTGAAGCGCACCTTGCACAACCCGTCGGCCTGTTCGAGCAGCTCGATATTGCTGATGTTGTGCGAGGTGCGGGTGTCCGGAATGCTCGCGCTGGAGCGTTCGGTCTTGATCCGGAAGATGCGATCTTCCAGGCCGGTGCGGTTGCCGTACCAGATCAGCGAGATTTCCCGCTGCGGGTCTTCGGTCAACTCGTCGTTGTCGTCCCAGGACGGCATCCAGTACGTGGCGTCCGGCGCGTACAGCTCCAGCCAGTCGTCCCATTGCTTGTCGTCGAGGTAGCGCGCTTCGCGGTAGAGAAAATCGCGTACGGCGTCATAGGTGATGGTCATTGCACGGCCTCCACTGCAATCAGTTCGGGCTGTTCAGCGGCCAACGCCTTGAGCATCGTTTGCTGCCAGTACTTGTGTTGCAGCACGAACAACCCTTCGTCTTCGGTGCGCACGCCGCTGAGCAGCGGATGCAGGTCGATTTCCTTGGCCGCCTCGTCGGCGCCTTCGACCCAGTGCTCGGCGCCACGGGACATGTCGTTCCACGCGGTCACGCTGCCTTCGTAGCTGGTCTGGCAGGAGCGGAATTCTTCCAGGTCGTCCGGGGTCGCCATGCCGCTGACGTTGAAGAAATCCTCGTACTGACGAATCCGGCTCGAACGGGCGTGGTCGCTTTCGCCTTTGGGGGCGATGCAGTAAATGGTGATTTCCGTGCGGTTGACCGAGATCGGCCGGGCGATGCGAATCTGCGAACTGAACTGATCCATCAGGTACACGTTCGGGTACAGACACAGGTTGCGCGAGTTCTCGATCATCCAGTCGGCGCGGGCACGGCCGAAGTCTTGCGCCAGCTCATCGCGACGCTCATACAGCGGACGGTCTTGCGGGTTGGCCCAACGGGTCCAGAGCAGCATGTGGCCCTTGTCGAACGAATAGAAACCGCCGCCCTGCTTGGCCCAGCTGCCGGCGCTCATGGTCGGGTTGCTGTCGCCGGCCTCGCGCTGCTTGCGCTGGTTCTGGGTGGCGGCGTAGTTCCAGTGCACCGAGCTGACGTGGTAACCATCGGCGCCGTTTTCGGCGGTGAGCTTCCAGTTGCCTTCGTAGATGTAGCTGGAGGAACCGCGCAGCACTTCCAGGCCATCGGCGGACTGGTCGACGATCATGTCGATGATCTTGGCCGACTCGCCGAGGTGCTCGACCAACGGCACCACATCGGCCTTCAGGCTGCCGAACAGGAAGCCGCGATAGGATTCGAACCGCGCAACTTTGGTCAGGTCGTGGGAGCCTTCGCAGTTGAAGCTCGCCGGGTAGCCGGCCGCCGCCGGGTCTTTGACTTTGAGCAGCTTGCCGGAGTTGTTGAACGTCCAGCCGTGGAACGGGCAGGTGTAGGAGCTTTTGTTGCCGGATTTGTGCCGGCACAGCGTCGCGCCGCGATGGCTGCAGGCGTTGAGAAAGGCGTTGAGCACACCGTCCTTGTTGCGCGCGATGAAGATCGACTGGCGCCCCATGGTGGTGGTGTAGAAATCGTTGACGTTGGGGATCTGGCTTTCGTGCGCCAGGTACAGCCAGTTGCCTTCGAAGATGTGTTTCATCTCCAGGTCGAACAACCGCGGATCGGTGAACATCTCGCGCTTGCAGCGATAGATGCCCTGCTCTTTGTCATCTTCGAGCAGGGAGTGAAGGTATTCGGGTCGCAGGGACATGGCCGCCGCCTCCATTGTTTTTATTCAGGCAGGGCCATGCTAGGACGGGGGGAAGCGACGGACTATCCGCGGGGTGCAGACCTGTATCCGTTTACTGCAAAACCCACCCCCCCCTGTAGGAGCTGTCGAGAGAAACGAGGCTGCGATCTTTTGATGTTGTTTTTTTCAAAGCAAGATCAAGAGATCGCAGCCTCGTTTCTCTCGACAGCTCCTACGAGGGCGGGGGCGGTGGTTGGGTGGTTCAATGGCGGCGTTTGAGGGTGTCCGAGGGCAGTTCGCCAAACTGTTTGCGGTAGCAGTCGGAGAACCGTCCCAGGTGCAGGAAGCCGTAATCCATCGCCACTTCGGTGACGTTGCGCACGTTGCAGGTGGGGTCGCTCAGGCAGGCGTTGATGCGTTCGAGGCGTTTCTGCCGGATGTAGTTTTGCGGCGAAGCACCAGCGTTGCGTTCGAACAAGCCGTACAGCGAGCGCAAGCTCATCCGCGCCTGGCGCGCCAGTTCTTCGCTGTCGATGTCCTGCTTGAGGTTGCGCGCGATGTAATCGGCAATCACCTCGAACGTGGCGGTCTGCGAGCCCAGACTGATGCGGCTGACATTGGTCTTCATCAGGCTGAGCATCTTGCTGACGATGATCTGCGTGTAATGCTCCTGCACCTTGGGTATCTGCTCGGTGGCTTCGGCTTCCTGGCAAATCATCGCCAGCAGGCCGACAAACCCTTCCAGCTCGTCGAGCTGATAACGGTTCTCCAGAAACCGTACGCCCTGCCCCGGATACCGCCAGCGCTGCTCGTCGCACACGGACGTCAGCAACGGCGTGGGGATTTTCAGGATGAATTTTTCGCAGTCGTCCGAGTAGGTCAGGTCCACCGGATCGTCGGGATTGATCAACAACAGCTCGCCTGGGGCGAAGTAATGTTCCTGACCGTGGCCACGCCACAGGCAGTTGCCGCGCAGCAGCACTTGCAGGTGATAGATACTTTCCAGTGCACCCGAGGTGACCCGCACGCTGGCACCGTAGCTGATGCGGCACAGGTCGAGACTGGCGAACTTGCGATGATCGAGACTGGCCAGCGGACGGCCGGTCCGGGGCATCAGAATGCAATGATTGCCGACGTGCTGATTGACGTAGCCCGACACCGCGTAGGGGTCGGCCTGGTCGAATACTCTGCTGCGCTGACTCAACAGTTGCGCTTGCATCATCGGGTCACTCTCGTTGTTGTTATCGGTTGTATCGGGCCATTCTAGGTCAGTCCCTATAGCGGTGTGTCAGTGGACCGACCTGTGGAAGGTTGTCAATGAACCCGGTAGGAGCGAGCCTGCTCGCGATGGACTTGAGGACACCGCGGGGCATCAGGCACCCAGCGTCATCGTTGACGTCCATCGCGAGCAGGCTCGCTCCTACAGGGGGCGACGTGATCAATCCTCCAGTGCGCGCACCCGCTCGTGGCGTTGCTGTTCATCGGGTTGCGCAGTGGTCTGCAAGGTGAAATCGAATTCGATTTCGGCAAACCGACCGGTCACACCATGGGCCGCGGCACGCGCTTGGTCGTCGCTGAAGGTGATTTTGGCGATCAGCTCGTCACGGGTGGCGTAGGCGAAATCGTCGTGCAGGTATTGATCGCCATCGAGGTTGATCTGGGTGGTCAGGTGACGATGATCCGGCGCGGAGATGAAGAAGTGCACGTGCGCCGGGCGTTGACCGTGACGGCCCAGTTGATCGAGCAGTTGCTGGGTCGGACCATCCGGCGGGCAGCCATAACCCGACGGCACGATGCTGCGGAAACGGTAGCGGCCTTCGGCATCGGTAACGATGCGCCGACGCAGGTTGAATTCCGATTGCGTGGTGTCGAAGTACGAATAAGTGCCGCCGGTGTTGGCGTGCCAGACGTCCACCACGGCACCCGCCAAGGGTTCGCCCGCGGTGTTGAACACCCGGCCTTGCATGAACAGCGTCACGCCCGGATCGACACCGTCATCGAGTCGCGCTTCGCCTTGCGACAGCGGCGCACCCGCCACGTACAGCGGCCCTTCGATGGTGCGCGGCGTGCCGCCAGCCTTGCCGGCCTGCTCGTCTTCGGCGTCCATCAGCAGGTCCAGGTAATGCTCCAGGCCGAGCCCGGCTACCAACAGACCGGCTTCCTGGCGTGCGCCCAGCACGTTGAGGTAATTGACGGCTTTCCAGAATTCTTCCGGGGTGACGGCCAGGTCTTCGATGATGTTGACCGAATCACGCAGGATGCGGTAGATCAGGGCCTTGGCACGCGGGTTACCGGCATCGTTGTGCAGGCCGCTGGCCTCTTCGAGAAATTTCTGTGCACTGGCAGTGTGGGAAATCTTGACGTTCATTTGGGTGGGTTCCTCATCTTGTAATTATGGGCGTAGCGAACTGAACAGGCTGGGCTCAGTGGTCATTCTCGCGAATCGAAGAAGGATGCCGGCACATCGCGTCGATCTCGATGGCCATGTACGGAAACAACGGCAATTGCATGAGCAGGTTGTGCAATTCCTCGACGCAGTCGACATCGAAGACGCTGTAGTTGGCATAGTGCCCGGCGATGCGCCACAGGTGACGCCACTTGCCTTGCTCTTGCAGGCGCTGGGCCAGGGCTTTCTCGTCAGCCTTTAATTGGGCTGCCGCTTCGGGGTTCATGTCGACCGGCAGATTCACGGTCATTTTTACGTGGAATAGCATGATGCACTCCTCAGACTTGATGAAGGACAGTGGATGTCTTGTCGCGACGGTAAAACGCCAGGCGTTCTTCATCCAGGCTCAAGCCCAGGCCCGGTGTTTTCGGCACGTGCAGCTCGAAATCGCGATAGACCAGCGGCTCGCTGAGAATGTCTTCAGTCAGCAGCAACGGGCCGAACAGCTCGGTGTCCCACGCCAGTTTGTTCAGGGTGATAAAGGCATGGGCCGAGGCCAGGGTGCCGATTCCACCTTCGAGCATGGTGCCGCCGTACAGGCCGATACCAGCCGCCTCGGCAATCGCGGCGGTACGCAGCACGGCGCGTGGGCCGCCGTTCTTGGCGATCTTCAGAGCGAACACTGACGCCGCGCCGTCCCGCGCCAGATTGAAGGCGTCTTCCACGCATTCGATGGACTCATCGGCCATGATCGGCGCCGGGCTCATGGCATTCAAGCGCACCATGCCGCCCCGGTTGTTGCGCGAGATCGGCTGTTCGATCAGGTCGATGCCGTTGCTGCCCAGAATCCGGCAGGCACGCAGCGCGACCGCTTCATCCCAGGCCTGATTGACATCGACCCGCACGCTGGCGCGGTCGCCCAAGGCTTTTTTGATCGCAATGACGTGGGCCAGGTCGCGGTTGACTTCGCCGGCACCGATTTTCAGTTTGAAGATCCGGTGGCGGCGCAGGTCGAGCATTTTTTCCGCTTCGGCAATGTCCTTGTCGGTGTCGCCACTGGCCAGGGTCCAGGCCACTGGCAACGCATCGCGAACGCGGCCGCCGAGCAATTCGCTGACCGGCAGGCCAAGGCGCTTGCCCTGGGCGTCGAGCAAGGCGGTTTCGATACCTGATTTGGCGAAGGTGTTGCCACGGATGCTGCGTTCCAGGCGCAACATCGCGGCATTCACGTTGGCGCTGTCCTGGCCCAGCAGCAGCGGCGCGAAGTGACGGTCGATGTTGGTCTTGATGCTGTCAGGGCTTTCGTTGCCGTACGCCAGGCCACCGATGGTGGTGGATTCGCCGATGCCTTCGATGCCGTCGGCGCAGCGCACACGAATGATCACCAGGGTCTGGTTCTGCATGGTGTGCATCGCCAGTTTGTGCGGGCGGATGGTCGGCAGATCGACGATGATCGTCTCGATCGATTCAATGGCTGTTGCAAGCATGGCGATACCCGTCAGGTTCTTAAAGTTCTGGAACCGATTCTGGTACGGCTTTTTTCCGGAAGCCAATATAGAATTGGTCTGACTTGATACCTTTAAGGTATGCAACCGTTTGACGTCTGGAGGCCCCATGGAACTGCGTCACCTGCGATACTTTCAGGTGTTGGCTCAAACCCTCAATTTCACCCGCGCCGCCGAACTGCTGCACATCGCCCAGCCGCCGCTGAGCCGGCAGATCCAGCAGTTGGAAGACGAGCTCGGGGTGTTGTTGCTGGAACGCGGGCGGCCGCTGAAGTTGACCGACGCCGGGCGTTTTTTCCATGAACACTCCACCGCCCTGCTCGAGCAACTGAACAAGGTCTGCGACAACACGCGGCGGATCGGTTTGGGCGAAAAGACCTGGCTGGGCATCGGTTTTGCGCCGTCGACACTCTACGGCGTGCTGCCGGAACTGATTCGCCGCTTGCGCAGTGGGGAGCCGCTGGAGCTTGAACTGGGGCTCTCGGAAATGACCACGTTGCAACAGGTGCAGGCACTCAAGGCCGGGCGGATCGATATCGGCTTCGGTCGAATCCGCATTGATGACCCGGCGATCATCCAGACCGTTCTCACCGAAGACCGGCTGGTCGCCGCCCTGCCCGCTGGCCATCCGTTGTTGGCCGGGCCGATCAGCCTTCGTCAACTGGCGAAGGAACCTTTCGTACTGTATCCCGGCAACCCGCGCCCCAGCTACGCCGACCATGTGATCGCGCTGTTCGAGTCCTATGGTGTGAGCATCCATGTGGCGCAGTGGACCAACGAACTGCAAACTGCCATCGGCCTGGTGGGAGCAGGCATCGGCGTGACGTTGGTGCCGGCTTCGGTGCAACTGCTGCACCGCGATGACATTGGCTTCACCCCGCTGCTGGAAGACAACGCCACCTCGCCGATCATCCTCAGCCGGCGGGTGGGCGATGTGTCGCCGGGGTTGAATCACTGCTTGCGAATGATTGACGAACTGCAACCACAGACCTGAATTGCAACGCGAACTGTAGCAGCTGGCGAAGCCTGCGTTCGGCTGCGAAGCAGTCGTGAAATCAGGCACTGCGGTGACTCAGGACGACCGCGTTAACCGGGTTTACGACTGCTGCGCAGCCGAACGCAGCCTTCGGCAGCTGCTACATGGATCGTCTTGATGGCGGAGCTACAGGGGATTCAATGGGCATTCTTGTCCCAGAACCAGTTCCAGATGCCCGGCAATTCAACCGCTTCGGAGCTGTCCTTGACGGTGCGCGCCATGGCCGCGCGTTGCAGCTCGGCCGTGTCATCGTAAAACGGTTTTTGCGCGGTTTTCACGCCCGTCGCCTGAGCGCTGTCGAGGAGGATTTGCAGGTACTCCCGGGTATGCCGGGCGGTGTAGCGATTGAGGTCGTGGAAGGTCACCACCACTGGAATCACCCCGTCCACCACCGGTAGCTCGCCCAGCGCGATGCGTTC
This sequence comes from Pseudomonas sp. NPDC086251, assembly GCF_044746405.1. NCBI lineage: Bacteria > Pseudomonadati > Pseudomonadota > Gammaproteobacteria > Pseudomonadales > Pseudomonadaceae > Pseudomonas > Pseudomonas sp. NPDC086251. The sequence goes on along the minus strand of NZ_JBIVBY010000012.1, from coordinate 154,826 downwards.
GCGTACTTCGGACAGGGTGCGCAGGAAGTGGGCCCGGCGCCGGGGGCTGGCGTTGAAGCCCCAGATCTTGCCGTCATTGGCGCTCAGGTCGGTGAGCAACACATGCAGGCCATGTTGCTGATACGCGGCGAAGGTCCGTTTGTCGTAGTTCCAGAACGGCGGGCGCAGCAGCGTCGTTGGCACGCCGGTGATCGCGGCAATGTCGGCGCTGCCTTTGCTTAGCGCCTGTTCCAGTTCTTCCGGGCTCAGGGAGCGGTGATTGGTGTGCGAGTGGGTGGCCGTGTGGAAACCGAGGATCTGCCCTTGCGCGTGTTCACGGCGCATGACCTCGCGACCAATGTCGCTGTCACCGGCCCGTGGCGCACCGGTCTGCACGAAAAACACCGCTTTGATGTTCGGTTGCACCGGGTTAGTGGCCAGGCTGTCGAGCACCGTCATCGTCGGGTTCCAGAAACTTGACGCACTGGGACCGTCGTCGAAGGTCAGCAGGAAACGGATCGGTGGCTGCGCGCGCAGACGCTGTTCGGTTTGCGGCGTCATGTCGATGGGAGCAGCGATGCAACCCACCAGCCCGACGGCAATGGCGAGCGCAGATAGAATCTTGAACAGCTGTTTCATGGTGTGCCTTGGGCCAGACTGTTGCGCACGCACAGATGTGCGGGCGCAGGTTGGATCAGGGTACACAGTGTTTGGTTCCAGCGCTGCCCGCATTGGGGTTACTCGGTAAAGGACTGCCGGAATGAGCAGTCGATAATCGGCGCAGTGGCCAATTCAGCCCTGCACCGCCAGTCAACAGACTGTTTTCCCGCGCACATCATCCGCTGCGACCGGACTGAGATTTTCTCAGTTTCCCGAGACCAGTTTGAGTCCGATAACCCCGGCCAGAATGACCAGCAGGCAGAAGATTCTCAGCGGCGTCGTCGCATCGCCCAGCAACGCCATGCCCACAATGGCAGTGCCTGCCGCGCCGATTCCGGTCCAGACCGCGTAGGCCGTCCCCACCGGCAGCGTACGAAGCGAAAGTGAAAGCAGAAAGACACTCGATAACCCGGTGGCGGCCGCCAACAGCCCAGGGGTCAAGCGGGTGAAACCTTCGGAACCCTTCATGAAGAAGGCGAAGGCGATTTCGAGAATGCCAGCGATGCCAAGCAGTGCCCATGCCATAGATAAACGTCCCGTTAAGGTGCTCAAGGAAGCGAGCGCCCGCCAATGGACAGGCGCTCGTTGAAGGGTGGGAATTACGCTTTTTCAGCGGCCGCCGGTTTCGAGCGGAACGTCACGCCGAGGCGGTTGAAGGCGTTCATCAAGCTGATGCCGTAGGTGAGGTCGGCGAGTTCTTTATCGCTGAATTCAGCAGCCGCGGCGGCGTAGTCGGCATCGGGCACGCCGGTTTCGGCAACGCGGGTCACGGTTTCCGCCCAGGACAGCGCAACGCGTTCGCGGTGAGTGAAGACGTTGCCGGCGTCGTGCCACACCGGCACCAAGACCAGCTTGTCTATCGCCACACCGAGCTTGAGCAAGTCACGGGAATGCATGTCGATGCAAAAGGCGCAGCCATTGATCTGCGAAACCCGCAGGTACACCAGATCGATCAGTTCTGCGCTAAAGCCGCAGTTCTGCAGATAGACGTACACGCCGCCGAATGCCTTGTAACCTTCCGGTGCAGCGCTGGCGTAGTTAAGACGATTGCTCATGGTGAATCCTTATGTTTGCTGTGTGGAGGACGCTATGGTGCGGCGGCTTGGCCTATGTTAGAAGGTCCATGATCTCTCTTGAGTTCTAGGCCATGACCAAACCTGCCAGCAGCTTTTCGCCCCTCGATCCCTCCTCCACTGAACCGATCTACCGGCAAATCTACTGGCGGTTTCGCGGTGCGATCACGGACGGCGTGCTCACCCCCGGCGACCGTATTCCAGCGGCCCGGGCATTGGCCAAGGAACTCGGGTTGGCGCGCGGCACCATCGACACCGCGTATTCACTGTTGACCGCCGAGGGCTACATCCAGTCGCGTGGCCAGGCCGGCACGGTCGTGGCGCCGGGGATCAACGCCAGGGCTCCCGCAACGCCCAGCGAACACACCTTCAGCCCGGTGAAAAACACTTCCGTCAGGAACAAGGCACCGGTCCTGCCCTTTCAAATGGCCCTGCCCGCGCTGGACGCCTTTCCGAGAAAGATCTGGGCGCAAATCGGCGCGCGCTGCGTGCGTGCCACGCGGATTCCGGACATGGCTAATCCATCGGTCTATGGCCTGGAATCGTTGCGCATTGCGCTCGCCACTTACTTGCAGGTCGCACGCGGCATTACCTGTTCGCCCGCTCAAGTGTTCATCACCTCGGGCTACCGCAACACCCTGGCGCTGATCGCTCACGCCCTGCTCAAACCCGGTGACCGCGTACTCGTCGAAGACCCGGGATACCCGCCGACCCGCGAGCTGCTCGAACACTTACAAATACAGGTGGCCCCGGTTCCTGTGGACCAGGACGGCATGCAGGTTGCGCATGGCGTAAACAGCGCGCCGGACGCCCGCGCCGCCGTCGTCACGCCGGCCCATCAAAGCCCGCTGAGCGTGTCGCTTTCACTGCCGCGTCGCCTGGAACTGCTGGAGTGGGCGAGCCGCGAGCAGGCGTGGATTGTCGAAGACGACTACGACGGCGAGTACCGCTACATCAGCCGTCCGCTGCCCGCGCTCAAGAGCCTGGACCGCGACGGTCGAGTGCTCTACGCCGGCACCTTCAGCAAGGTGCTGTTTCCCGGCATTCGCCTCGCTTACCTGGTGGTGCCCGAGGCGCAGGTCGAGCGCTTCGAACACGTCAGCCAGACTTTTTTGGGCGGTTGCCCGGAACTCACCCAGGCCATCGTCGCCACGTTTCTGACCGAGGGCCATTTCGCTCGGCATATCCAGCGCATGCGCAAACTCTACGGCGAGCGTCGGGAAGCGACCGCGCGAGGGCTGAAGAAAGCCTTGGGCGAGCACATCCGCATTGATGCGCAACCCGGCGGCATGCACCTGATTGTGCGGCTGACGGATCAGCAGTCCGACCGTTCACTGGTCGAGCGCCTGCGCGAAGCCGGCATTTACGCAGAAGCCCTGTCAGGCTGGAGCATCGGTGCCGAAACACACTCCGCGCTGATGCTCGGATTCGCCAACATAGACTCGCAAGACACCGCCGAACAACTGGGAAAACGCATCCTGGCGCTGATGTAAAACCGATCATGGCCCATTACAACACCCGATTCTTGGACCTTTTTCACTGATCCAAGTGACCGCATCATGCAGATCCTGTTTACCCAAGCGCTACAAAGGATCCGTCATGAGCAGTGCAATCATGAACACCCACGTACTCCGTCACGCCAACACCGAGGCTGAAGTGCGGGCGTGTTTTTCGGTCATGCAGCCACTTCGGCCACACCTGCACGACGAGGCGGATTTCACCGCCAGAATCAGTCGGATGCGCGCAGAAAACTACCACCTGCTGGCGGTCTGGCACGGCCCGAACGCCGTTGCACTGGCGGGTTACCGGTTCCAGGAAAACTTGCTGTATGGGCGTTTTCTCTACGTCGATGACCTGGTTGTCAGCCCGGCGCATCGACGTGAGCAATGGGGCGCACGCTTGCTCGAAGAGCTGGAGACCATCGCTCGCACTTCGGGCTGTCGGCAACTGGTGCTGGACACGGCGCTGTCGAACGCTCACGCACAGCGCTTCTATTTCCGTCATGGATTACTGACGAGTGCCATGCGTTTCTACAAAGTCCTGGAGGCGAACCCGACATGAAAATCCTGCGCGTGATTTGCAGCCCGCGAGGCTCATCCTCCGAGAGTTATCGGCTCTCGCAAACCATCATCAACCACTTGATCACTCGCCATCGCGGCAGCGATTTCATCATTGCCGAGCGCGGTGTCGGCGGACTCGCGCATGTCGACGCCGACTATGCAGCGGCTGTGAGCAAACGACGGGATCCCTCCAGCGCCGTGGTCGCCAGTGGCGCCTTGCTTCAATCCGAGCGATTGATTCGAGAGCTGGAAAGCGCGGATTACCTGGTGATCGCGACTCCGATGCACAACATGACCCTCCCTTCAGCGTTGAAAGCCTGGCTCGACCATGTGATTCAAGCAGACCGAACGTTCCGGATTACTCCGCAAGGCAAAATCGCATTGCTGCGCGACCGTCCGGTTTTTGTCGCGATCTCTTCGGGCGGAACGTTCTCCACCGACAACCCATCGCAACCCGACTTCCTGACGCCCTACCTCAGGGCTGCACTGGCGACGATCGGCTTGCTGAACGTGACGTTCTTCTCGGTTGAAGGCACCGCGCAAAAGCCAGACGTCTTGAACGCCACGCGGGAAAGAACGGAACGAGAAACGGCGCTGTACTTTTCGAAGCGGTTGCCGGCAACCGTTTAAAGCATTCAACCCCTCAGCACAATCGACCGGGAAAAATCCGATGCCCACGCCCCTTCCACTGCGCAGTATTGCTGTGTTCTCCGGTTCCAACTACGGCTTCAACCCCGCGTATATCGAAGGCGCCAAGGCGCTGGGACGGGAAATTGCCAAGCGTGGCTTGCGGCTGGTCTACGGCGGCACCGACAAAGGCTTGATGGGCGTGATGGCCGATACCGTGCTCGCCGAGGGCGGTGAGGTCGTCGGCATCATTACGCGCCTGTTGTTCGACCTAGGGCACCTTCATCCGGGACTGACCCGGCATGAAGTGACGCAAGACATGCGCAGCCGAAAGACCCGCATGAGCGACTGCGCCGATGCGTTCATTGCCTTGCCTGGTGGCCTGGGAACCTTTGAAGAGTTGTTTGAAGTGGCGACCTTGACCCAACTGGGCGAACACCACAAAGCCGTCGCCTGCCTGAACATCGGTGAGTTCTTCAACCCGGTTCGCAGCCTGCTCAACCATGCGGTGACGGAAGGCTTCATGAAAACCGAACACAGCGAGATGCTGATCTTCAACACCGACCCGTGTGCGCTGATCGATGCGCTGGAACAGTGGCAGGCGCCCACCGTCACAAAATGGATCGGCACCACGGGGGCGTGAACACGTTTTCGGGCCTTGGCGATGCTGCTCCCAAAAATTGTCGCCAGGGCCCTTTTTTATTGCTGAGCTTCATCCACCGGCACCTGCAACCCGACCTTGACGTTGCTCATCGACACCAGCGTCTTGAAGCGCTTGACGTTGTTGTTCTCGAAAAACAACTCACGCGTCAGCTCGGTGTACTGCTCCATGTTGCGCACCGCCAGCACCAACACAAAGTCCCACTCCCCGGCCACGTAGTAACACTGCTGCACCTGCGGGCAGTTGGCGAAGCTGCGTTTCATAGCATCGAGCAAATCCAGACGCTCACTCTCCACTTCCACCTGGGCGACGATGGTCAGCGGGTAGCCAAGCTTTTCCTGGTCCACCAGCGCCACCGTGCCTTTGATAAAACCCTCACGGGCGAGGCGTTTGAGGCGGCGATTGACCGCGGCCGAAGACAAATTGACCCGCTCGCCCAGCTCGCTTTGGGACAGGCCGGCATCTTGCTGGACGTGCGCGATCAGTTGCAGATCGAAGGCATCGAGGCTCATGGTGAAGGGCTCGCAATAAAATTGATCCAAACCGCGATAGTAAGTAATCAACATGCGATTAATACACGTCATTCGATAAAAAAGTGCGAGGTGCGCGAGATAAAATTTCACTACGCCACTTAAACCCTGGAGCCGACGATGCTGATCGCCAACCCCAACGCCAGCCGCACCGCCTATCCCGAAGACCTCAAGGCGCTCCTGAACATTCAGGCAGCCGCAGAAAGCCGCGCCTGGCTGGCGCACTGGAAAATGCTCAACCGTGCCGGCACGCCACTGTTCAGCCTGCCCGACCTGGCCGCAAACCTGGGTGTCGCCGAACTATTAGTGAAGGATGAATCGAGCCGTTCGGAACTGGGCAGTTTCAAAGCCCTGGGTGCTCCGATCGCACTGGTGCGGCTAATCCTGCGGCGGTTCCCCGAACAACGTTTCGCCCCTCAAGGCCTGCTGACGGGCGAGTACCGCGACGCCCTCGCCGACTTCACGGTGATCAGCGCCACCGACGGCAACCATGGCCGTGCGCTTGCTGCGGCGGCGCACAGTATCGGTTGCCCCTGCGTGATCGTGCTGCATGCCAACGTCAGCCGCGAACGGGAACAAGCTATCGCCGCGTATGGCGCGCGGATTGTGCGGGTCCCCGGCAACTACGACGAATCGGTGGAAGAAGCCGCCGCGCTGGCCATCGAGCACGGCTGGCAGGTGGTGTCCGATACGTCCTACGGGGGCTACGAAGAGATTCCCCGGGACGTGATGCAAGGTTACGGCACCCTTGCCGCGGAAATCATTGAGCAACTGGATGGCCGGACCTTCACGCACGTGTTCCTGCAAGGTGGCGTCGGTGGCCTGGCGGCGGGACTCGCCAGTTATTTCTGGGAGCTGTATGGGCCAGCGCGGCCAACGATGATCGTCGTCGAACCGCAGCAAGCCGATTGCCTGCTGCAAAGCGCCCTCAGCGGCCACGCAGCTAGAACCCACGGCTCGGTGGACTCGGTGATGGCGGGACTGGCCTGCGGTGAAACCTCGCCACTGGCGTGGACATTCCTCCACAACAGCATCGATCAATTCATGACGATTGAGGACCAGGACGCGGTCGACGCCATGCGCATATTGGCGGCCGGCAGTGAGCGCGACATCCCGCTGATTGCCGGTGAATCGGCGGTGGCCGGGCTCGCAGGGTTGATCCAATTGCGCAAGTCGCCACACCTCGCCGCGCAAGTCGGTATTGATGAACACGCTCGGGTTTTGTTGATCAGCACCGAAGGCGCCACAGCCCCTGCGGTGTACAGCGAACTGGTCGGTGAGAGCGCTCAATCCGTGCGGCAACGCCAGCAACGCTGGTCACTCCAGCAGCGAAACCAGACGCGGTTCAATTGAGGTTTCAAGCACCTCGAGCAACGCCAGCGTCACCGGCAACTTGAAGCGCCGCCGCCCGGCGCTGCCGGGATTGAGATAGAGCTGATCACCGCGCCATTCAATGCGCGGCTTGTGCGAATGGCCGGTGATCACCAGCTTAATATTCGCGTCGAGTACTTGCGGGACATCGGCGATGTCATGCACAAGCAACGTCTGCCAGCCGTTGAGATCGAACCGCAAAAGGTCGGCGATATGTTCCGCCCAAGGGGCGCCGAGGTCGTTGTTGCCGCGTACGACGTGCAGCGGGGCGATCGATGCCAGTTGATCGAGAATGTCGAGATTGCCGATGTCTCCCGCATGAATAATCCGCTCACACCCTTTCAGCGCTGCACAGGCTTCGGGGCGGAGCAAACCATGGGTATCGGAAATCACGCCAACGTTCATGCCAGGCTCCGTTCGGGGTATTGATGCGCAACAGCGACTTAAAACGCCCTCCTGGAAGGCGCGTTGATTCCTGCTTCAACTCAAAGACGTGCTACCCAGTACTTACTGATTACAAGCGCATGCCTTTAAACGGGTTCCAACCCTGTTCACCCTTTTGCTGCTTGAGGTAGTACGCATAGTTAGTCGTGAGGGCGTAGGACAGATTGAAAGCGAAACCCACGGCGAAGTTGACCTGTTTGGCAAAGCCGAAATCGACTAGCGCATAGACCGCGTCCAGCGCGAACGTAAGCGCAACCATGATCGCGATCAACGTCAGGTTCTTCTTCCACAGCCCCAGCACGAACAAGTAAATCGGTCCAAAGAAAAACGCAATGATGTTGGCGTTGATGGTTATCTTCTGTTTCCCGGGAAGCTGCTTGAGTGCCTCTTTGTAACCCGGTGCATTGGGCGCGCCGTGGGCATCGAAAAACGCAAACCGCTCCTGCCATTTTGCGCTGTACTTGCTGTTGCCTTGCACTTGATCAGTCGTGTTCATTCGATCAGTCCTTTAGTCCTTGAATGGGGTGTTGCTTCCAGATTTCCTTTGTGTCGCGATGTGTCTTGTGTTCCGGGCTCACCATACCCTCATTTCAGAGGCTGTGTGGTCAATCAAGCAAAACACGATCCTTGTGCATGACCGGTATATCGTTAGTTTCCGAAATTCTAATCCTCGATGGAAATCCGAAGATAGAGTAAAGGCAACCTCACCCTCGAAGGATCGCGCCATGCCATTAACCGTGAAAGAAGTTGTCTGGATAAACGGCGTCGGTGCCGTCGAAGGGTTGGGCGCGGCGCTGGCTCGACGGTTCGCCAAAGGCGGCTTTACGGTCGCGGTGAGCGGTCGCAGCCCGGCCAAGCTTGAAGCTGTTGTGGAGAGCATCCGGGCAGAGGACGGCGAGGCGGTGGCCGTGCCGGCGGACGCAGGCAATGAAGACGACATCCTTGCGGCGATCAAAAACGTGAGGGAGCTGGGTCAACTGCGGGTGGCGATCTTCAATGTCGGTAACTCGGTCGCGGCCCCCAGCCTTGAACTCAGCGCAGACCTGTTCGAGCAAACCTGGCGGGCATCGACCCAGGGCGGATTTCTGTTTGCCAGAGAATCGACCCGTGCGTTGCTTGAAAGCGGCGGCGGTACGTTACTGTTCACGGGAGCCACGGCATCCCTGAGAGGCAAGCCGCCGTTCACGGCGTTTGCGGCGGCGAAGGCCGGGCTGCGCTCGTTGAGCCAGTCCTTCGCCCGTGAGTTCGGCCCGCAAAATGTGCACGTCGCGCACGTGGTGATCGACGGCAGCATCAACGGCGAACGCCTACGCAGCCATGCTCCCCAGCGCCTTGAGCAACTGGGCGCCGAGGGTTCATTGCAGCTTGAGGACATCGCCGAAGCGTACTGGTATCTGCATTCACAACCGCGCAGCGCGTGGACCCAGGAACTGGATTTGCGACCCTTCAAGGAAGCGTTCTGAAGTGCCCTGCCCTGCTACGGCGCGGCATTGAATGGCGCGTGTTGGTGCCCTTCGCCGATTAGAGGGGTGACCGTTTCTGCCACTCATTTCAAGGACGGAAGACATGTCGAGACTGAAGAACAAATACGCACTCATCACCGGCGGTACTTCCGGCATTGGTCTGGAAACCGCGCGCCAGTTTTTGGCTGAAGGCGCAACGGTCGCAATCACCGGTCGCAGCGAAAGCGCCTTGTCGGCTGCCAGGCGCGAGCTGGGCGGTGCAGTGCTGGCGATTCAAAGCGACGCCGGTGATGTGGCTGATCAGCAGGCCCTGGCACGCCAACTCGCAGGCGTGTGGCCTCGGCTTGATGTGCTGTTCGTCAACGCCGGTGACGTCACCCATCGTTCGATCGAGGATTGGGACGAAGCGACATGGGATCACCTCATGCACACCAACCTCAAGGGACCTTTTTTCCTGATCCAGGCCCTGACGCCCTTACTGTCAAACCCTTCGTCGGTGATTCTTTGCGGATCCGTCAGCGCAAGGATCGGCCTCGCACAGAGCAGTGCCTATGCGGCGAGCAAGGCCGGTCTGCTTTCCCTCGCACGGACCCTCTCGGGCGAGCTCATTGAACGTGGCATCCGCGTCAACGGGCTAAGCCCGGGGCCCACTGAAACAGCGGCCTTGAGCAAGCTCGGGTTGCCCGCCGCAGAGCAGGAAGCCTTGCGCGAGAGAATCCGCGAACTGGTTCCCATCGGACGCCTGGGAACGCCATGGGAACTGGCCAAAGCCGCTGTCTACCTGGCCTCTGACGAGTCGACGTTCGTCGTTGGGACAGAGTTGCTGGTGGACGGCGGCGTCGGCAATTTATAAGCGACCGATTGACCGTCAGACGCCAGCCTTGGCCAGCATCGACTGCAACAGCACATTGGCGCCGGCCGTGGCCCAGTGGGGATGAATGTCCTCAGCTTCGTTATGGCTGAGGCCGTCCACGCAAGGCACAAAGATCATTGAGGTCGGGGCGACGCGGTTCAGGTAGCAGGCATCATGCCCGGCACCCGAAATCATCGGTCGATGGCTGTAACCCAAGGCTTCGCTGGCCGCACGCACGGCCTCGACGCAGCCGCTGTCGAAGGCAATCGGCGCGTACTGGAAGATCTGCTTGACGCTCTGTTGCAAACCCATCTGCCCTGCAATCCGCTCCACTGCCTCGCGCAACTGCGCATCCTGCCGAGCCAGTACCGATTCATCCGGGTGGCGGAACTCGACACTGAAGAACACGCGCCCGGGCACCACATTACGGGAGTTGGGAAAGATATTCGCCATGCCCACCGTGGCCCGACCTTCCGCGCCCTGCTCCAGGCCCAGCTGATTGACCGCCTCCACCACCCGGGCGAAACCGAGCAAGGCATCCAGTCGATGATCCATGGGCGTGGTGCCGGCGTGAGCACTGCGGCCGATCAATTCGACTTCATACCAACGCTGGCCCTGAGCCCCGGTGACTACGCCGATGGTCACGTCCTGCGCTTCGAGGATCGGGCCCTGCTCGATATGCAGTTCAAATGCCGCATGCACCGCCTGGCCGCCTACCGGATGCACGCCGGCATAGCCGATCTGTTCCAGCGCCTGGCCGATACTGACGCCCTCGGCATCGGTCCGCGACAGTCCGTAGCCCAGATCAAACACGCCGGCGTAGACACCGGAAGCGATCATCGCCGGGGCAAACCGTGAGCCTTCTTCATTGGTCCAGTTAACCACTTCGATGGGCCGTTCGGTCTCGATCTCAAGGTCGTTCAAGGTGCGCACTACTTCCAGTCCGGCCAGCACGCCGTAGATGCCGTCGAACTTGCCGCCCGCCGGTTGGGAGTCGCCATGGGAGCCGGTCAACACCGGGGCCAACTGGTCGTTGCGCCCGGCACGTCGGGCAAAGATATTGCCCATGGCATCGACCCGAACAGTGCAACCGGCCGCTTCAGCCCAGGCCACAAACAGGTCTCGGCCACAGCGGTCCTCGTCAGTCAGCGCCAACCGCGAGACGCCACCCTTGGCGGTGGCACCGATCTGCGCCATCTCCATCAGCGAATCCCAGAGGCGCTGACCGTTGACCCGCGCCAAGGCGCTCACGAACGTGGCTCCTGCGGCTTGTCCTGGGACTTGGCCCGGTAACGGAAATCACAGCGCGGCGCCCCGCTCATGATGGTCTGGGTACGGGTCAATTCGATGTCCGGGTTGTAGCCGACGATGAACAACTCATCGCGGTTGCACGACAGCAGGTGACCAATCTCGCCCAGCCCCATCTCGTGGTACATCTCGGCATACCGGCAACGTTTGACGTCGTAATCGTAATGGTCGGCGTCACTGGCAATGATCTCGACTTTCAGCGCATCGTCCTTTTCCCAGAGCACCTGTAGTTCTACGAAGCTCTTGAGGTCGGCGCCGTTTTCTTCCAGGGCGGCAAAATGTCGGCCCGCCTGGATCGCCGCATTACCCACGGCTTCGCCGATCACCGCAGCAGCCTGTTGCTTGCCGTGCTCGCGCACCAGAATGTCGTAGATGGGTTTGATGATTTCGGCTTCAATCCGCCGCCGGGCCAGAATGCCCAGTTCACCTTCGAGTTTGCTCATTGTGTGCCTCCACCTGCTTCACGGAAGAGAAACACTAAGTTTTTATTCTATTTTCATCAACTATCAGAAAGTCATAGGGTTGCTTGAAACGATATAAGCGCTATAAGTGCCATATAAATGGCATATACGACACTTTACGCATTGAAAAACTCGGTATTTAATTCAATACATGAATAATTTAGAACAATTAGATAACGACCCACCCCTGCGTGCCGTCCGCACGTTCGAAGCCTTTGCTCGTCATGGAGGGGTGAATGCCGCTGCCCGCGAGCTGGATGTCTCGCCGTCGGCGGTGAGCCATCAACTGCACTTGCTGGAAAGCTTCCTCCAGCAACCCTTGACCTTGCGTCAGGGGCGCAACCTGATCCTCACCGAAGAAGGTCGCGAGTATTACCGCGCCATCCGCTCGGCCTTCGCCGTGCTGCGCAGTGCCACCGAACATGTGCGTGAGAAAAGCGCCACGCGCCAAGTCACGATCAGCCTGATTCCCCTGTTCGGGATCAATCTGTTCATCCCGCGCCTGGCGGAGTTCCTGAGGGATAATCCGGAACTGGACATCAACGTCACCTACGCCAACCACCGCAACTACCCCAGCGACGCCGCTGACCTGTCCATCCGGTTCGGCACCGGTCACTGGCCGGGTTATCACAGTGAGCCGTTGATCTGCGGAGCGGTCACACCTTATTGCAGCCCAACGTTTCTCCAACAGTACGGCCCCATTGATTCGCCTCAGGCCCTGAGTGAACTGCCGTTGCTGCACGACGAAGAACGCGGCACCTGGGGCCAATGGTTCCAGGCGGCGGACGTGCATCACGCCAGCGCGCTGAACGGCCTGCTGCTGGAAGATGGTCAACTGGCCCTGACCGCGACCCTGACCGGCCTCGGTTGCGCATTACTGCGAGCGCCATTGGTGGCCCCCCATGTCGCCAGTGGCGAACTGGTGAAACTGTTTGATCTGGAGGTGGATGACGGTCGCCAGTACTACCTGTGTCGCCGAGCCAACAGCGAACTCTCCGCCGTGGGTGCGCGTCTTCATGAATGGATCAGACAAAGCCTGGTTTGCGAGTCGATGCGATGACCGCTGGCGGCCATCGCCAATCCCCCTCTTCCAGAGGACTCAGAGCCGAGCGGGAGACACGATGATTTTCACGTTGTGCTCCTTGTTGTTCACCAACTCTTCGAAGCCCCGGCCGACAATCTCTTCCAGTTGAATGCGCCCGGTCACCAGCGGCGTAATGTCCAGTCGGCCATCGGCGATAAAGGCGATCACGTCAGCGAATTCGCCGTTGTAGGCCAGTGAACCGATGACCTGTTTTTCAGTGGCCACCAGCTCGAAGAAGTTGAACTCGCTGGGCTCCTCGAAGATGCCCACCATCACACACTTGCCGGCCTTGCGGATGAGGTCGATGGCGAACTTGGCCGTGTGTTTATTACCGATGCATTCGAAGCTGACATCGGCCCCGAGCCCACCCGTCAGGCGTCGCACCTCAGCCAGCGCGTCGCATTCATTGGGGTCGAGCACATGGCTGGCCCCCACTTCCAGGGCCTTGGCCTTGCGCGCGCCGGACATTTCCAGGGCGATGACCTGCGCTGCACCCGCCGCCTTGGCGCACATGATGGTGCACAGGCCAATGGTGCCCGCGCCAACCACCACCACATTTTGCCCCAGCAGACTGCCGGCCTTTTTTACCGCGTGCATGCCCACCGCCAAAGGCTCGATCAGCGCCCCGGCTTCGGCGGGAAAGTTGGCCGGCAACTTGTACAGCAGGTTGGCCGGCACGTTGACCAGCTCGGCAAACGCGCCGTTGTTCATCAGCCCGGTGAAGGCCAGGTTCTCGCAAATGTTGTACAAGCCGTGCGTGCAGTAATAACAGGTGCCGCAGTGCTGGCAGGCATCGGCGGCCACCGGCTCACCCACACTGAAACCCTCGACACCGGCCCCGATCTCGACGATCTCGCCACAGAACTCATGACCGAGAATGCACTGCCCCTTGATCCCGGTCAGCGGGTGCGGCGCGTCCACCGGAATGAACACCGGTCCGGCCACGTACTCATGCAAATCGGACCCGCAGATCCCGCACCACTGCACGCGAATCTGCACCCAGCCTGCCGGTGGCGATATCGGCAGCGGAACGTCCTCGACGCGGATGTCATTACGGCCATGCCAGACGGCGGCACGCATGCCGCGCGACGGATTGATTGAAAGGCTCATGCTGGAATCTCCTTGAAAAAGTTGGCCCGGCAGCCCGCAAGAGACCGCCGGGAGCGCATCAGTGCTGCTGCACAAAGTCCAGGATCAGCCGATTGACCTGCTCGGCCGCCTCCATCTGCACCATGTGCGCCTGGCCTGGCAGGATCTCGACCCGGGCCTTCAGCCCAGCGCTGTGGGCCGCAGGAATGATCGCGTCGTCGCTGCCCCAGATCAGCAATACCGGCTGCTGGCCTTCCTGCACCACATGGCGCAAATCCAGCTGTTGCCGGCCATCGGTGAACAGCCCCGAAACCAGCGTCCTCAATGCCGCGTCCACGCCTTCCAGGCGCTTGTACTTGAGCATGTCTTCAAGCATTTGCCGGTTGACCAATTCAGCATTGGAGAACAGCTGCACCAGTTGCGGCTTGAGCGCGTTGCGATTGGCCGCGTCGACAAAACCTTGCAGGTAGTCACCGTTGATGTCCGGCCCCAGGCCAGCGCTGCCGATCAGGGTCAGGGAACACACGCGGTGGGGTGCCAGGCGCGCCGCGTTCAGCGAGACGGCACCGCCCATGGAATGCCCCACCAGATGCGCCGCAGGAATATCCAGATGATCGAGCAGCGCCAGCAGCACTTCGCTCAGCTCATTGAGGTCACCGCGCTGCAGTTGCTTGCTCGACTCGCCATGGCCCGGCAGGTCAAGCGCGATCACGCGGCGCCCGGCCGCCAAGGCTTCATGGTTGAACAACCAGTTGTTCAGATCGCCGCCAAAGCCGTGCACCAGCACCAACGGCACCCCGCCTTCGCCGCGCTCGAAGTAACGGATCACCCGCCCCTCCAGCTCGACCTTTTGCGGCTTCGGCCCGCTGTCTTCCTCCGTGCCATCGCCGGGCACAAACGCTGCCTGGAACTGCTCGACCACCGCATCGATCTCCGCCTCGCTGGCGTCGCCCTCGACCACGATGCCCAGCAAGGCACCGACGGCGAGGGTTTCATCCTGGCGCGCGATCTGACGGCGCAGCACCCCGGAAAACGGCGCCTCGACGCTGCTGGAGATCTTGTCGGTGTCCACGTCCAGCACTTCATCGCCCTTGGTGATCGCCTGCCCTTCTTCCTTGAGCCAGACATCGACCCGGCCTTCGGTCATGGACAGGCCCCACTTGGGCATGGTCAGGGTATGGATCTGGCTCATGAACGCTTGCTCCACTCGATCAGTTTGAGCACGGCATTTTCGATCTTCGCCGCTTCAGGGATGTAGAGGTCTTCGAGGGCGTCGGAGAACGGCACCGGCGTGTGCGGCGCAGTGACCATTTCGATCGGTGCCTTGAGCGAGGCAAAGGCTTTTTGCGCCACCAGTGCCGAGATGTCGGTGGCCATCGAGCAGCGTGGATTGGCTTCGTCGATCACCACCAGGCGCCCGGTTTTCTCCACGCTTTCGAGGATGCTGTCTTCGTCCAGCGGGCTGGTGGTGCGCAAGTCGATGACCTCGCAGTCGATGCCGCGCCCGGCCAGGCTGCGGGCGGCGTCCATTGCGGTGTTGACCGTGCGCCCGTAGGACACCAGGGTCACGTCCTTGCCATCGCGCAGGAAGTTGGCTTCGCCGAACGGGATGGTATAGAGCTCTTCCGGCACTTCGCCTTGCATGCTGTAGAGCATTTTGTGTTCGCAGAAGATCACCGGATCGTTGTCGCGGATGGCCTGGATCAACAGCCCCTTGGCGTCATAAGGCGACGACGGACAGACCACTTTCAACCCCGGAATATGCGTCCACAGCGACGTGAGCATTTGCGAGTGCTGGGCGGCAGCGCGCAGCCCGGCGCCGACCATGGTGCGGATCACTAGTGGCGTAGAGGCCTTGCCGCCGAACATGTAGCGAAACTTCGCCGCCTGATTGAGGATCTGGTCCAGGCAGCATCCGGCGAAGTCGACGAACATCAGTTCACACACCGGACGCACGCCACACGTGGCGGCACCGACTGCGGCGCCGACATAACCCAACTCCGACAACGGCGTGTCCAGCACTCGGCCGGGGAATTGGTGATAAAGGCCCTTGGTCACGCCCAGCACGCCGCCCCAGGCGTCGTTTTCACCGGGGGCACCGGCACCGCCAGCGACGTCTTCACCCATGATGAACACGCTGGGGTCGCGGCGCATTTCCTGGGCCAGGGCTTCGTTGATTGCCTGCTGATAACTGATTTTTCTCGCCATGATAAAGGTCTCGATTGTTGTTATAGGGGGCGATCAGGGATAGGACACGTAGACGTCGGTGAGCAGGTCGGCCGCGCTCGGCTTGGGGTCGGACTTGGCCTTGCGCACGGCGTTTTCGATCAGCAGCTCCACGTCACTGTCGATCTGGTCCAACTGGCTGGCATCGACCAGGCCGGTGCGGGTGGTTCGCTCGCGGAACTGCATCAGGCAGTCATTGTTCTCGCGGAAATACTTGACCTCGTCCGGTGCCCGATAGGTTTGGGCGTCGCCCTCGAAGTGCCCGTAATAGCGAGTCAGCTTGACCTCGATCAACGACGGTCCTTCGCCGGCTCGGGCGCGCTCCACGGCAGCACCGGCGGCTTCGTGCACGGCGAAAAAGTCAAAGCCGTCGACCGTGACGCCGGGCATGCCGAAACCGGCCGCGCGGTCGGCGATGTGATCACAGGCCACCGACCAATTGGACGCTGTGGCCTCGGCGTAACCATTGTTCTCGGCAATGAAAATGCACGGCAGGTTCCACACCGAGGCCATGTTCATCGCTTCGAACACCGCGCCTTCGTTGGAGCCACCATCACCGAAGAACACCACGGCAACGCTGTCGGTGCCCTTGAGTTTGGCGGCCAGTGCCGCGCCGACCACCAGCGGCGCACCAGCACCGACGATGCCGTTGGCGCCGAGCATGCCCTTCTCGAAATCGGCGATGTGCATGGAGCCGCCCTTGCCCTGGCAGACCCCGGTTTTCTTGCCGTAGATCTCGGCCATCATCCCGTACACATCGACGCCCTTGGCGATGCAATGACCATGGCCGCGGTGGTTGGACGCGATGCAATCGTCATCGCCCAGGTGGGCCATGACACCGGCGGCCGAGGCCTCTTCACCGGCATACAGGTGGACGAAACCGGGGATCTCGCCGGTGGCGAATTCCACGTGCAGGCGCTCTTCAAAGACGCGGATAGTGCGCATCACCCGGTAGGCATGCAGCAATTGATCAGCGGTCAGCTGTGTCGACATTTTTATTCTCCAGGGTGTCTTGAGGCTCAAGTTTCAAGGTGCAAGGTTCAAAGGGTGTTGCGGGTGTTCGCGACCGATGGCCAGCAGCCGTTGTTGCGCGGCATAGGCCAGTGCCGCATTGACATCGATGCTCAGCGGGCCGCCGGCATCGAGGGTCACCGTGGGCCGATCATCGGCGTTGAATTCGATTTCGCGCTCGCCATCCAGGGCCAGGGTGCCGCTGCTCAGGCACAGACTGTGGGCGACGCCGGGTTCGAGACTGCCGGCGGCGAGCACGCCGCAGCCTTGCAACAGGCCGGGCGCGAGTGGCACCAGCAAGGCTTCGGGGGATTGCGGGTCAAGGCGCATCCAGGCGCCGCCCGGTGCCTGGCGCGACACCGGAAACCACAAGCCGCACAGGGCCGAAATGCCGATGGACTGGGGTTCGGCAAAGGTCACGAACACTTCGGCCAGATCGATTCCGCGGCTGATGGCGCGGGCACCGATAAAGGGCAGCGAAGACACCGCGACGTCCACCAGCGCCACTTCGCACAGGTCGCGTCGGGGGACGTTCACCAGCAGACGTTTGTTGCGGCGCAAGGCGATCTCGGGCGGGATTCGTCCGCTGGCGAATAGCCCGCCAGCCAGCCCGGCGCTGGTGGCTTCACGCAGTTCCGGGAAGGCGTTGTTGGTGCCGGTGGACAAGGTCAGCAGCGGGATGTCGCCGACCTCCGCCGCCACCGCTTTGTGGGTGCCGTCACCGCCGAGCACGGCAATCAGCGAGACACCGCGCTCAGCCATCCAGCGTGCGGCCTGGCGCGTATCCACCACGCTCTGGCGCAAGCGCAGATCGAGGAACTCCAGGGTTGGCCAGTGGCTGTCGCGAGCCTGGCGGCAATGACTGTTTTTCAATACCGCTGCGGCAATGCCGGTCATGTCGGTGGGCATCAGCACCCGCTCGACACCGGTGGCGCCAAACGCCGCCAGCAGCCGCTGGATCACCGACACCTTGTCAGTGCTGGAAAACAGCCCGGCATTGGCGGTCAGGCGCCGAACGTCCCGGCCGGACGCCGGGTTGGCAATGATGCCAACGGTCAGGGGCAAGCGACTCATGTCGCCACCGCTGATAGAACAGGGAAAGAGCCTCGGCAGGAGGACATGGGGCACCTCTTTTTATTATTTGGGTTGCCAGTCGCACTGGTTACGAGAGCTAGAGCAAGGCCGGTGCCAGTTCCGTAAAAAATCGCCTGAACCCCTGTTCCAGAGCGGTCGCTGTCTGACTTTAAGGTGATGGGCTGCACATTCGGCTGAGACGTTCCATGTCAGCCTGCACGGGTGGGCGCTGAGACCTTGAGACGTTGCGTCTCACCGTCGCCGGGGCTGAACCGACGCTTGTCGACCGTCCATGAACGGCGCTTAATAGCCGCACAACTAAAAGAAGCTGGACCCGGAGGCCTTAATGCTTTCCGCACACTCGAAGGCGCACGTGGATTGCGTCAGCCGTGTTTTGAAAAATGCCGGACACCTGCCGCAGCTACCGGTGTCGGATTTGATTCTCGACTCCTGGCGCCGCTCCATGGAGCAACACCATCTGGACCCCGGCTCACTGCAAGGGCCACGGATTCTTTCGCAGAACGTGCTGCAGGAATGCCGCGAGCGTTCCGAGCTGTTCCTGAGCATTGCCAGCGAAGAAGTCGCCCGCCTCCACGGTCGTGTGCGCGATGCCGACTACTGCGTGCTGCTCACCGACGCCCAGGGCCAGACCATCGACTACCGGGTGGAAAGCGCCATCCGCAACGACTGTCGCAAAGCCGGCCTGTACCTCGGCACTTGCTGGTCGGAAGGTGAAGAAGGCACTTGTGGCGTGGCCGCAGTGCTGACCGCGCGCGCACCGGTCACCGTGCACAAGCGCGATCACTTCCGCGCCGCGTTTATCGGCCTCACCTGTTCGGCCGCGCCGGTCTTCGATCCCCGGGGCGAACTGCTCGGGGTGCTCGACGTGTCCGCCGTGCGCTCCCCGGACGACCGCCGCTCGCAACACCTGATCCGGCAGATGGTGGTGCAGAGTGCGCGGGAAATAGAACAGGCGTTTTTCATGAGCAGTGCCCAGGGTTACTGGGTGCTGCGGGCGCACAACAGCCCCGGCTATGTCGACAGCCAACCCGATTACCTGCTCGCCTGGGACGATGACGGCCGGCTGCAAGCGCTCAATCCCGCCGCGCGGCACTGGCTGCTGCAAAGCTTCGGCCAGTTGCCGGAACACATCGGCCAGGTGTTCGATCAGCAAGTGTTGCATCGGGCCCGTGACGAGTCGCTGTGCATGCTTCACGGCATGGGGAGCCGAGCGCAATTGCATGGACGACTGCGCGCGCCACGGCGGGTGAAACGCAACCCGACACGCCTGGTGCTGACACCCGCCGAACTCGACCCGCGGCTGGAAGAAAGCCTGCGCCTGGCCGTGCGCGTGAAGGATCGCAACCTGCCGGTGCTGATCCAGGGTGAGACCGGCTCCGGCAAGGAAGTTTTCGCCCGCCAGTTGCACCAGGCCAGTCAGCGCCGTGAGCGGCCGTTCATTGCGGTGAACTGCGCGGCGATCCCGGAAAACCTGATCGAAAGCGAGCTGTTTGGGTATGTCGCTGGCGCCTTCACCGGCGCTTCGAGCAAAGGCATGCAAGGCCTGCTGGAACAGGCCGATGGCGGCACCTTGTTTCTCGATGAAATCGGCGACATGCCCCTGCCCCTGCAAACCCGCTTGTTGCGGGTGCTGGCCGAGGGCGAAGTGGCGCCGCTGGGGGCGTCACGGAGCAAGGCGATAGACCTTCAGGTCGTCTGTGCAAGCCACCGCGACCTGGAAGCGCTGGTGACGTCTGGCACGTTTCGCGAGGACCTGTATTTTCGCCTCAGCGGCGCGCGCTTCCAGTTGCCGCCGCTGCGCGAACGCAGTGACCGGCTGGCCTTGATCAACCGGATCCTCGAAGAGGAATCGTTGGCTTGCGGGGTGTCGATACACCTGGGAAGCGCGGCGCTGGAGTGCCTGCTCGGCTACCGCTGGCCCGGCAATGTGCGCGAGTTGCGCCACGCCCTGCGTTACGCCTGCGCGGTGTGCGAAGGCAATTTGATTGTGCTGAGTGACTTGCCTGAGCAACTGCTCGGACACGGGTTCAATGATTCGACTGACGCCGTGGAACGCTGCGCCAGCCCGGAACGCCAGGCACTCATCGATGCCCTCGTGCGTCATCGCTGGAAACCCACCGCGGCAGCCAAGGCCTTGGGCATCTCCCGGGCAACACTGTATCGACGGGTGCACCAGCATGCCATCGACATGCCGGGCAGAGGCCAAACGTAAAAGCTGTAGGAGCGAGCTTGCTCGCGATGGACCTGAGGGCGACGCGTTTATCCAGCACGCACGCGTTATCGTTAACGCCCATCGCGAGCAAGCTCGCTCCTACAACGGCCGGTTTTTTTGTGCGCGAGTTTGTCTGGTTGCAGGGATAATCATCCGACCCGACCTCAATCACGCTTCAGGCAAACGAACGCTCACCCCATGAGTAACCCAGGTTCGACGGTCGGTTGAGGCTCATGCGTGCGGTTGCCATACCCGGCAATCCGGCCCCTGTTGTACACCAGTCGCCGGGATTTTCGAGCTGTTACGGACGATCAATTGCCCTCGAACCACCTCTTGAATCGCCGGCGTATCGGCGTTCTCCAATTGCGCGCAAATGATGCCGACCGCACGACTGACCATGTCACCCACCGGTTGCACGTAAGTGGTCAGCGAAAACACCGGCCAGGCGGCCAGGGCGATGTCATCGAAACCGACGATTGAAATGTCGTTGCCCAACTTCAGCCCGAACTCTTCGCGAGCGACGTTGATGGCGCCCAGCGCCATGATGTCGTTCGCGCAAAAAATGCCGTCCGGTGGGTGGGCGCTCGACAGCAGTCGGCGAGTGGCGTCCATGGCACCCTCAAACGTGTAATGCCCCACTTCGCGTTGTGGTACGGGGTGACCAAGGCGTTGCAGCGTGTCGACAAAACCTTTTTCGCGGTCGCGGCTGGTCGATGAGCTTTCTTTGCCGGCGATATAAGCCAGTTGACGATGACCGCCCGCCACCAAAAATTGCGCAATTTCCATGCTGCCTTGTGCGTTGTCACTGGTGACGCTGGAAATACTCGTGCTGTCATTTCTGCGGTTCAGCAGCACCACGGGCAGCCCGGTCTGTTTGCACTCTTGGGCGAAACGCGAAGACAGGCTCGCCGAGACCAGAATCAGCGCTTCAACGCGGTAGCCCAGCACCTCTTCGAGCACCGGATCGCAGTCTTCGTGATTCGCGGTGGAGAACAACAGCACCCGATAGCCCAACTCTTCGAATGCCGCCGACAAGGCCTCCAACACCGCTGAATAAAACGGGTTTTCCATGCTCGGCCCAACGACGCCGATCAGGTTGGATCGACGCTTGATCAACGAGCGAGCCCACTGATTCGGGCGGTAACCCAACGTCGCGGCGGCCTCCTCGACCTTCTGCCGCGTCTTCGGCGAAACACTGGCGCCCTTGGTGAAGGTTCGCGAGACCGCCGACTGCGAGACACCCGCCAACCTGGCCACGTCATGGGCGGTGACCGGATGCCGGGAGGGGTCGTTGGAATCTGCCATTGCGTCTCAGCTCAATTGTCGAAATGCCGATCATACCTGCCATTGACAGTGAGGTGTGCCGCCTGCCCGTTTTGCGAAAAAACGCATCAAGCCGCCCTTCGCGATTTCCAGTCTTTTTCGCCCACCCCCTTTTCATCGTCCTCGGGAATGGCTTAGGATTGCCCCGAATTGCATACGTATGCAAAACCAAAAACAACAACGCTCAGGAATTCATCCCATGGCAACTTGGCTCAAAAAAGGCGCGGAAGCATCGGTCATCAAATCGGCAGCGCGTGAAGTACGTGACACGGTCGAGAAGACCCTGGCCGACATCGAAGAACGTGGCGATGCCGCGATTCGCGAGCTCTCCATTCGCTTCGACAACCTTGATCGCGAGGACTACCGACTCACCAGCGCCGAGATCGATGCCTGCATGGCGCAACTGACCAAACGCGACATCAGCGACATCGAGTTCGCCCAGACTCAGGTGCGCAATTTCGCCCAGCACCAACGCAACAGCCTGCAAGACCTCGAAGTCGAAACCCTGCCGGGCGTGATCCTCGGCCACAAAAACATTCCAGTGAATGCGGCGGGTTGCTATGTGCCGGGCGGCAAGTACCCGCTGCTGGCTTCCGCGCACATGTCGGTGATCACCGCCAAGGTCGCCGGTGTACCGCGCATCATCACCTGCGCCCCGCCCTTCCATGGCAAACCGGCCCCGGCCATTGTCGCCGCGCAGCACATGGCGGGCGCCGATGAGATCTACTGCCTGGGCGGTATCCAGGCGATTGGCGCCATGGCGCTGGGCACCAAGTCGATTGCACCGGTGGACATGCTGGTCGGTCCGGGCAACGCGTTTGTTGCCGAAGCCAAACGCCAATTGTTCGGCCGCGTCGGTATCGACTTGTTCGCGGGCCCCACCGAAACCCTGGTGATCGCTGACGAAACGGTCGACGGGGAAATCTGTGCCACGGACCTGCTCGGTCAAGCCGAACACGGCCCGGATTCGCCGGCGATCTTGCTGACGACTTCGGAGAAACTCGCGCGCGAGACCATGGCTGAGATCGAGCGTCTGCTGCTGATCCTGCCGACCGCCGGCATTGCCCGTCAGGCCTGGGAGAATTTCGGGGAAGTGATCGTCGCCGAAGACGAACAGGAAATGCTCGCCATCGCCAACGACCTGGCGTTCGAGCACGTACAAGTCATGACCCGTGACCCGGACTTCTTCCTGAACAACATGCGCAACTACGGCGCCCTGTTCCTCGGCCCGCGCACCAACGTCTCGTACGGCGACAAGACCATCGGCACCAACCACACCCTGCCGACCAAGAAAGCGGCGCGCTACACCGGCGGCCTGTGGGTCGGCAAATTCATCAAGACCTGCACCTACCAGAAGGTCATGACTGACGAAGCGTCCGCCATGATCGGTGAGTACTGCTCACGCCTGTGTGCCCTGGAAGGCTTCTCCGGCCACGGCGAGCAAGCCAACATCCGCGTCCGTCGCTACGGTCACAAGGCTGTGCCGTACGCCGGTATCGCAGAGTAATAAAAGCCTGGCTAGAAAGGGCCGCGACACGTTCGCGGCCCAACAACAATAAATCACAGCCACTGCGCAGCCCATCGCCCGCCCCTCTGCGCTACAGGCTCAGCCTCAAAGGACATCCCATGAGTGTCATCATCGCCTTGCTGGCGTTGTTCGCGTTAATGCTCGCTGCTTACCGGGGATATAGCGTCATTATCTTCGCGCCTCTCGCTGCACTCGCCGCCGTATTGCTCACTGATCCCAGCGCGGTCGCCCCGGCGTTCAGTGATATTTTCATGGACAAGATGGTCGGTTTCATCAAGCTCTACTTCCCGGTTTTCTTGCTGGGCGCCGTGTTTGGCAAATTGATTGAACTGTCGGGTTTTTCCCGCTCGATCGTCAGGTCCGTCATTCACATGCTCGGCAGCAGCCAGGCGATGTTGGTGATTGTGCTGGTCTGCGCGCTGCTGACGTATGGCGGCGTTTCGCTGTTTGTGGTGGTGTTTGCGGTCTATCCCTTCGCGGCGGAAATGTTCCGGCAAAGCAACATCCCCAAGCGACTGATGCCCGCGACCATTGCCCTGGGCGCGTTCACCTTCACCATGGATGCGTTGCCCGGTTCGCCGCAGATCCAGAACATCATCCCCACCACGTTTTTCGGCACCACGTCCTGGGCTGCGCCGTGGTTGGGCGTGATCGGTTCGTTGTTCGTCTTGATCGGCGGCATGCTCTATCTCGAGCGTCAGCGGCGAAAAGCGCAGCGCGCGGGTGAAGGCTACGGCACCGACCTGCGCAATGAGCCGGAAACACCGCAGGACATCGCCCTGCCTCACCCGCTGGTGGCGTTATTGCCCTTGCTGTTGGTCGGGGTGATGAACCTTGCCTTCACGCACTGGATTCCGCACTGGTATGGCAGTGTTTATGAGATCGATCTGCCCGGTTTGAAGGCGCCGATCCAGACGCAAGTGTCGAAGATGATCGCCATCTGGTCGGTGCAGGCGGCGTTGCTGGTCGGGATCGTCACGGTCTTCCTGTTCAGCTACCGCACCATCTCGCGCAAACTGGCCGAAGGCAGCCGTACCGCGGTCAGTGGGGCGATGCTGGCCACCCTCAATACGGCCTCGGAATATGGTTTTGGTGCGGTCATCGCCGCGTTGCCTGGCTTCGTCGCGGTGGTTGAGGCGCTGAAGGTGATTCCCAATCCGTTGGTCAATCAGGCGATTACCATCAACTTGCTGGCGGGTATCACCGGGTCCTCATCCGGCGGCATGAGCATTGCGCTCGCGGCCATGTCGGACACCTTCATCGCTTCGGCCAACGCGGCCCACATTCCCCTGGAAGTCATGCATCGCGTGGCGGCCATGGCGGCTGGCGGCATGGACACCCTGCCGCACAACGGCGCGGTGATCACCTTGCTGGCGGTCACCGGATTGACTCATCGTCAGGCCTATAAGGACATTTTCGGCATGACAATCTTCAAGATCCTCGCGGCGTTTTTCGTGATCGCTGTGTATTACCTGACCGGCATCGTCTAACAACACATCCCCTGTAGGAGCGAGCCCGCTCGCGATGGACGTGAACGATAACGCGTGCTGACTGATTGAACGCGGTGCCGTCGAGTTCATCGCGAGCAAGCTCGCTCCTACAGGGCCTGTTGCGCCACGCCTCGTTCTTCCAGCAAGCGAACAAACATGGTCAGGCTTTGCGACACCGTGCCCCGGCGCCAGACCAGCCAGGTGCGCAGATAACGGAAGGATTCCGACAGCGGCCAGACACTGACGGTGGTGCAGCCCGGCATGCTCTCGAGCATGCTGCGCGGCATCAACGCCAGCCCCGCACCGGCGCTGACGCAGGCCAACATGCCATGATAAGACTCCATTTCGAAGATCTTGCCGGGCACCGCCGCGTCCTTGGCGAACCAGCTTTCGAAGTGATGGCGGTAGGAGCAATTGGAGCGAAACGCATAGATATTTTCGCCGTTCACTTCCCGCGCGCGGTGGATGGGTGAATGATTGAGCGGCGCGATCAGCACCATCTCTTCTTCGAACGCCGGCACGCCTTCCAGTGCCGGGTGCAGCACCGGCCCATCGACGAACGCAGCGGCCAATCGGCCCGCCAGCACGCCGTCGATCATGGTCCCGGAAGGCCCCGTCGACAGGTCCAGTTCGACCTTGGCGTACTTCTGGTTGTACGCGGCCAACAGCTCGGGAATCCGCACCGCCGCCGTGCTCTCCAACGACCCGAGCGCAAACGACCCTTGCGGCTCTTCGCCGGCCACCGTCGCGCGCGCCTCCTGGACCAGGTCGAGAATGCGTCGGGCGTAGTCGAGAAAACTCCAGCCGGCGGGCGACAAGCGCAGACGGCTCTTTTCGCGGATGAACAGGTCCACGCCCAGATCCAGCTCCAGTTGCTTGATCCGCGTCGTCAGGTTTGAAGGCACCCGATGGATGTGCTGCGCGGCGGCGCTGATGCTGCCGTGCTCGGCCACGGCTTTGAAAATTTCCAGCTGAACCAGATCCACGGCATTCTCCAAACGTGAACGATATGCTCAGTATTATTCAGTTTCCAGAAAACAAATGCCACCGTAACCTGAGCGCATCCCCACCTAGCAGGACGGTGCCATGACTAACGTTTCCAGCCTCACACACGCCATTTCGATCAATCCCGCCACCGGCGAACAGATCGGCCACTACCCTTTCGAATCCGAATCGGTGCTGCAAAGCGCACTGGACCGTGCTGCTGCCGGGTTCCGCGTCTGGCGCGGCAAGCCCGTTGCGCAACGCTCGCAATTGTTGATTGCCCTGGCTCAGGCATTGCGCGACAACGCCGAAAAAATGGCCACGATGATCACCCTGGAAATGGGCAAGCCGATCACTCAGGCGCGCGGTGAAATTGAAAAGTGCGCGCAGCTGTGCGAGTGGTACGCCGAGCACGGCCCAGCCATGCTCAGCGCCGAACCGACGCTGGTTGAAGGTGGCAAGGCACGCATTGAATATCGCCCGCTCGGGCCGATTCTCGCGGTGATGCCGTGGAATTTCCCGATCTGGCAAGTGCTTCGCGGCGCGGTTCCAGCGTTGATCGCCGGCAACACCTACGTGCTCAAACATGCACCCAACGTGATGGGCAGCGCCTATCTGTTGCTGGACGCCTTCAAGCAAGCGGACTTTCCCGAAGGTGTCTTCGAGGTGATCAACGTCACGCCCGACGGCGTGTCCACGGCGATTGCCGATCCTCGCATCGCGGCCGTCACCCTCACCGGCAGCGTCAGGGCCGGCATGGCTATCGGCGCGCAAGCCGGTGCGGCATTGAAGAAGTGTGTGCTGGAACTGGGCGGTTCCGATCCTTTCATCGTGCTCAACGATGCCGACCTCGACGAGGCCGTCAAAGCCGCCGTGATTGGCCGTTACCAGAACACCGGGCAAGTTTGCGCAGCCGCCAAACGGCTGATTGTCGAGCAAGGCATTGTCGAGGAGTTCACCCGTAAGTTTGTCGAGGCCACTCGTCAGCTGGTCGTCGGCGATCCATTGGCCGCCACCACTTACATCGGCCCGATGGCGCGTTTTGACTTGCGTGATGAACTGGATCAACAGGTGCGCGACACTCTGGAAGAAGGCGCGACGTTGCTGCTGGGTGGCCGCAAGGCTGAAGGGCCGGGCAATTTTTACCAACCCACGGTCTTGGCCGATGTCACCGACCAGATGACCTCGTTCAAACAGGAATTGTTCGGGCCAGTGGCTTCGATCATTACCGCTCGCGATGCCGACCATGCGCTGGCATTGGCCAATGACAGCGAATTCGGACTCGCCTCAACCATTTACACTCGCAATGTTCAGCTGGCCGAACAGATGGCCGATCAACTGGACACCGGTGGCGTGTTTATCAATGGCTACTGCGCCAGCGATCCGCGCGTGACCTTTGGCGGCGTGAAGAAAAGCGGCTTTGGCCGCGAGCTGTCGCACTTCGGCGTACGCGAATTTTGCAATGCCCAGACCGTGTGGCTGGATCGGCGCTGATTGCGCTTCAACCGTCCACTGTAGGAGCGAGCTTGCTCGCGATGGCCCCACAGGCACCGCGCGTATCCTGTTAAAACACGTCATCGTTGACGACCATCGCGAGCAGGCTCGCTCCCACATTGGATCGTGTTCCTCCAGACAACCCGATCAACTGTAGGAGCGAGCTTGCTCGCGATGGACACACAGGCACCGCGCATACCCTGTTAAAACACGTCATCGTTGACGACCTTCGCGAGCAAGCTCGCTCCTACAGTGGGCGGGTGTCCGCAGGAACTGTCCGAATCTCCTGCCCCCCGAAATGGCCAAAAACACCACCTTCCGTGAGCAGTTCTGGCATAGGCCAACACCCTCTGCGTCTCTAGACTCGCCCTCCATAACACGTGCCAAAGCGCACCCGCATCCAGGACGGCCCCAGAGGACCCCACATGAACCCATCCGACATCTTCGTCATCAGCGCCCTGCGCTCGGCCATCGGCAGCTTCGGCGGTTCGCTCAAAAACGTCCCGCCGATTCAATTGGCAACCGACGTCTGCCGCGCCGCCATCGAACGTTCAGGCCTGGCGCCCGAGCACATCGGCCATGCCGTGATGGGCCATGTGATCCCGACAGAAGCACGCGACGCCTACATCTCCCGCGCGGTGGCGATGAACGCCGGCCTGCCAAAAGAGACCCCCGCCTTCAACGTCAACCGCCTCTGCGGTTCTGGCCTGCAAGCCATTGTCAGCGCCGCACAAAGCCTGATGTTGGGCGACACGGGCGCTGCGCTGGCCGGCGGCGTCGAGTCCATGAGCCGTGGCGCCTACCTGTTGCCGCAAGCGCGCTGGGGCGCACGGATGGGCGACATGCAAGCCATCGACTACATGCTCGGCGTCCTGCAGGACCCGTTTGCCGGTTTCCACATGGGCATCACCGCAGAAAACATCGCCGAACGCTACGGCATCACCCGCCAGGCCCAGGATGAACTGGCGCTGGTCAGCCAACAACGTGCTGCCCGAGCCATTGCCGAAGGCCGGTTCGCCGGGCAGATCGTGCCGATCGAAGTGGCGTCGCGCAAAGGCAGCGTGACCTTTGCCACAGACGAACATGTGCGCGCAAAGGTCAATTTCGAGCAATTGAGCAAGATGAAACCGGCCTTCAAAAAAGACGGCAGCGTCACCGCTGGCAACGCATCGGGCCTGAATGACGGTGCCGGCGCCCTGATCATGGCCACCGGTGAGATGGTTCGCGCGCACGGCCTCCAGCCGATGGCCCGCCTGGTCGGTTACGCCCATGCCGGTGTCGAGCCTGAACTGATGGGACTCGGTCCGATTCCAGCCACCCGCCTGGTCCTCAAGCGCGCCGGCCTGACGGTGGCTGACCTGGATGTCATCGAGTCGAACGAGGCCTTCGCCGCGCAGGCGTTTGCCGTGGCGCAAGAACTGGGCTTCGACCCTGAGAAGGTCAACCCGAACGGTTCCGGTATCTCGCTGGGGCATCCGGTGGGCGCGACCGGCGCGATCATCGCCACCAAGGCCATCCACGAACTGCACCGCGTCCAGGGCCGTTATGCCCTGGCCACGATGTGCATCGGCGGCGGCCAAGGCATTGCCGTGTTGTTCGAACGCGCCTGATCGGCCAAAACAAAAACGGCGCCCATGACGGGCGCCGTTTCGTTTTAGCGCACTGGCATCAGTGCGCGATGCACACCGATTTCAGCTCGGTGTAGGCCTCGATCACCGCGCGACCGAACTCGCGGCCCATCCCGGATTGTTTGACGCCACCAAACGGCATCGCCGGGTCGAGCAGCACGTGGGCGTTGACCCAAACCGTACCGGCCTCGATGCGCGGCACCAGGTTCATGGCTTTGCTCAGGTCATTGGTCCACAGGCTCGCGGCCAGGCCGTAGCGATTGTCGTTGGCCAACGCGATCACCGCGTCTTCATCGTCGAACGGCATCACGCCCAACACCGGACCAAACACTTCTTCACGGGCCACGGTCATGCTGTGGTCGATGTCGGCGAGAATCGTCGGCTGCACATAGAAGCCGTCACCTTCCAGCAACGCGCCCCCCGACACCACGCGCGCACCTTCCTGTCGAGCCAGCTCGATGTGCTTGAGCACCGCTTGTTGTTGCTTGCGCGACACCAGCGGGTTGATCGCCGCGTCGCCGTTCATGCCCGCGCCAATCGGCATGGCGGATACCGCCGCCGCGAGGCCTTCGACAAATTGGTCGTGAATCGAGCGATGCACATAGAAGCGCGAGGCCGCCGCGCAGACCTGGCCGTTGTTCAACAAGCCACCGAGGATCGCGCCCTGAATGGCTTTGTCGATGTCGGCATCGGCCAGCACGATCATTGGGTTTTTGCCGCCCAGTTCCAGCGAGAAGCGCGTCATGTTTTCCATGCACGCCACGCCAACACTTTTGCCCACGGCGGTGGAGCCGGTGAAAGATACTTTGCTCACCAGCGGATGTGCCGTCAGCACGCCACCGACCGAAGCGCCGCCACCGGTGACGACGTTGAACACGCCGGCCGGAATGCCCGCTTCGAGGGCCAGTTCAGCCAGGCGCATGGCGGTCAGCGGGGTTTCCATGGCCGGTTTGATAATCACCGTGCAGCCGGTGGCCAGCGCCGGCATCAGCTTCCAGGCAGCGATCAGCAACGGGAAATTCCACGGCACAATCCCGACCACCACCCCCACCGGTTCTCGCTTGGTAAACGCCGTGAACTTGGCACCCGGCGGCAGCGGAATCGACACATCAAAGGTCTGCCCTTCGATCTTGGTGGCCCAGCCGGACATGTAGCGCATGAACTCCACGGTGGCGTTCAGGTCCAGCGCGCGGGCCATGTTGATCGACTTGCCCTGGCTCAAGGTTTCCAGTTGGGCCAGCTCTTCGGCATGCGCCTCAACCAGCGCGGTGAAGTTCAGCAGGATGCGTTCGCGGTCCGCCGGGCGCAGACCGGACCAGACGCCGGACTTGAACGCGGCATGAGATGACTGCACGGCACGCTCGACCACTTCCAGCGGCGCATCCAGGGTTTCGCAGAGCGTTTGTCCAGTGGCCGGGTTGACCACGGCGATGCGTGGCCCCTCGGCAAACACCCACTGGCCATCGATAAAGCAGCCATGACGACGGTCGAGGAAGGCAGCCACCTGCGGCAGAATTTCAACGTTGCTCATAAATCACCTTTGCTTCAGACGAGTTGTTCAGCCAGAAAAACCGGCTGATTACTGTTGTTCTTTGAGGAAGCACACGACCGCCTGGCGATCGTCCGCAGAGGCCAGGCCCATGTAGGGCATGTAGGTCCCCGGCACGAAAGCCTGGGGTTGAGCGATGAGTTGCGCGATGTTCTCGGCCTGCCAGTTGATGTCTTTCTTGCGCATGGCCTGGGAATAGTTGAAGCCTTCCAGCGAACCGGATTTGCGCCCCACCACGCCTGCCAGATTCGGCCCCATCATGCCGGCCATGCCTTTGGTCACCGAGTGGCAAACCGCGCATTCATTGGCGAAGACCTGGGCGCCGTGGCCCTGATCCGGCGCACATTCAGCCGCGAGTGCGGCATTCGTCAGCGAGAGAGAGAGCAGACCGAACAGGGAGACTCTGAGCGCAGTAACCATAAGAACACGACCTTGAAAATCCGCGCGCTCGTCAGGCGAGCGTCAACACTGGAAGGCCGACGCAACGATGCATCGGCAGGGTTGATACGGATTGTCGATGGTCAGGGAAAGACGGGATTTGCCCTGCGTGCCAGTCGTATTGGCAAGGCTGCCAAACCACAAAAGCCCCCCCCGTAGGAGCTGTCGAGTGAAACGAGGCTGCGATCTTTTGATCTTGCTTTTAAAAGGCAACATCAAAAGATCGCAGCCTCGTTTCACTCGACAGCTCCTACGGGGGGCGGGTTTTAAATTGGCATGCACAGCCAACTCTTTGGCAACCACACAAAAGGCCGAAAAGGTGCCGGGCCGTAGTATCGAAAGAGACCGCAAACCTGCGTTCAAGAACAAGAACGGATGCCACACATGCTCAAGTCCCCCTTGCTTCGTCTCTCGACGCTCGCGCTGATGATCAGCGCCGGCCAGGCCAGTGCCTACGAACTGTATGCCGATGATGACAGTCACCTGAACGCCACGCTGGAAGCGGTATTCGGCATTTTCCACAGCCAGGAAAACTACGCGTTGTCCGGCCGCCTCGACGAAGGTTCATCGTCGTGGCGTGAGGGCTACATCAAATATGGTCTGAGCTTCGATAAAGGTCTGGCCGGTGTGGGCACCGCGTATAGCGCGGCGAACCTGCTCAGCTCCGGGACCTGGGGCGACGGCGATGCCGCGGGCTTCAGCGACGGTTCGGAACGCACCACTAAATTTGAAGACGCCTACCTCGGCTGGCGTTCGGGCAAGCTGTTTGGCGTGCTGGGTGACGACGGCGTCGACCTGTCCTTCGGCCGCCAGAACATCGTGGTCGGTGATGGTTTCCTGATTAATGGTGACGCGCTCAACCTGGGCAAAGGCCTGGCCGACGGCGAGTTCAACCGTGGCGGCGCCTATTGGCTGGCCGCGCGCAAAGCCTTCGACGAGACCGCCGTGTTGCGCCTGGGTGGCAAGGAAGGCTGGCGCGGCGACCTGATGTGGTTGAAATCAGACAACCGCGCCCAGGCCAAGACCGAAATGTACGTCGGCACGCTCGAGCACGTCGCTGAAGCGGGAACGGTCGGCTTGACCTACATCGACAGCACCGATGTCGACGAGCAATACGCCTCCCCGGCACAACTTGAACGCGACGGCATGAAGACTTACAGCCTGCGCGCCACAGGCAATGCCGGGGTGAAAAACCTGTTCCTGTCCGGTGAATACGCCAAGCAGGACAAACCCCACACCGCCACCGAAGACGCCTGGTACCTGGAAGCCGGCTGGACCTTCGCCGATGTGGCCTGGACGCCCTATGTCAGCTACCGCTACAGCCGATTCTCGGAAGGCTATGACACGCTGTTCTACGGTTTCAGTCGCGGCTTTGGCACCTGGTTCCAGGGCGAAGTCGCCGGCAACTATGCCGGTCCGTTCAACACCAACTCGCGCATTCAGAACGTCACGCTGAAAGTCTCGCCACTGGAAAACCTGACCGTGGGCGCGATGTACTTCAACTTCGACACCCTCGACCGAAACCTCGGCAACACCGACGGCCACGAAGTCGACCTGTATGCCGAATGGCACGTCAACGAGCACCTGACGATCATGCCGTTGGTGGGTCTCTACCAGCCGGACAAGAGCGCCGAACAAGGTGGCACCCAACTGGGCAATAACGACAAAAACCTCTACAGCCAAGTGATCTTCGCCACGACGTTCTAAGAGGTAGCCGCAACGCAGGGATCGCGTTGCGGCATCAATGTGCGCCAAGGAAAAAGACTGTTGTGCCTGATCCAGCGCTTTCGCGGGCAAGCCTCGCTCCTACAAGGTCATGGCGATCACACATAGTGTGAACGATCCAAATCCTGTAGGAGCGAGGCTTGCCCGCGAAGAACGATAACGCGGTCCCTCAGCAATGCGCGCCCGCATGCTCAAGTCGGTGAAACAACCGGTTGAAATACACCAGGCTATCGCCCTCCCCGCGCACACCCACGTGGTCCAGTTCCACAAACATCACCGAGTGCGACCCCACCTCCTTGCACTCGCTGATCCGTCCTTCAAGCTGCACCAGCGCATCTCGCAGTACCGGCACGCCCAGGTCGCCGCCATCCCACAGGTCCCAGGCAAATCGCTCGGCCATCGGCACCTGGGTCATGCCGGCGAAGTGTCGAGCCAGTTCCTCCTGCTCGCCACACAAGACGTTGACGCACAACCGGCCATTGGTGCGGAACACATCATGGGTGGCGCTGCCGCGGTTGACGCACACCAGCACGGTGGGCGGTGAGTCCGTCACCGAGCACACGGCGCTGGCGGTGATGCCGCAGCGCCCGCCCGGGCCGTTGGTGGTGATGAT
The DNA here is from genome assembly GCF_044746405.1 of Pseudomonas sp. NPDC086251. Lineage (NCBI taxonomy): Bacteria > Pseudomonadati > Pseudomonadota > Gammaproteobacteria > Pseudomonadales > Pseudomonadaceae > Pseudomonas > Pseudomonas sp. NPDC086251. The sequence continues at coordinate 121,847 of NZ_JBIVBY010000012.1, read as the reverse complement.
GTTCACCGCCGCGGGCAGCTGCGCCATGGCGTTGCGAAAGTCGATTTGCTGCTGGCTCAGGTCGGCCATGTCGGTGCCCCTTCCTTCAGGAGGACCGCCGTTGCGCGGCCCAAAGTGATGGAACAAGATTACGACCCGGCGGGTAACGCAACTATCCTGACGATCCCCATGCCGAGGTTGGCTTTCCGCTAGTCGACTAGGTGGTTTCTTTATCGTCACGGCCCGCCGCAGTGGGTATTCTGCTCACTGGCTCCGATGAGAGCTGATGTCCGCCGCAGCGTGCACGCGTGCGAAAACAATAATTAAAAACTTTCGTGGCAGTCCCTGATGGAAATCCGCAAACCGATTGTTTACATCGTTGATGACGACAAAGACCTGCGCACCTCGCTGGCCTGGTTGCTGGAGTCGGTCAGCGTGCAAGCGCAATGCTTTGCCGGCGCTGACGAGTTCCTCAGCCAGTACGACCCGAAACAGCCGGCGTGCCTGGTGCTGGATGTGCGCATGCCGGAGACCAGCGGCTTTCAGCTGCAGGAAATTCTCAACCAGCGCGGCAGCACCTTGCCGACGATCTTCGTGTCCGCCCATGGCGACATTCCGATGTCCGTGACGGCAATGAAGAACGGTGCGCTGGATTTCGTTGAAAAGCCCTATAACCCGCAGCAAATGATCGACCGCATCCAGGCCGCGCTGAAGACGGCCGTGCACGCCCAGGCCGATCAGCAGCAGCGCCAGCACCTGCAAGGCAAACTGGCACTGCTGACCAGCCGTGAGCGGGAAGTGCTGATGCTGGTGGTGGATGGCAAGGCCAGCAAGGTCATCGCCCGGGAGCTGAACATCAGCGTGAAAACCGTTGATGTGCACCGGACCAAGATCAAGGAAAAAATGGGCGTGACCAGCATCGCCATGCTGGTGCGCGAAGTGCTGCACCTGCCGGCCGATGAGCCAACACGGCACTAAGGCCGACACTCATCCCTGTAGGAGCTGTGGGGGGGGGGGGGGGGGGGGGGTTTTTTTTTGTTTTTTTAAAAGAAGAAACGCCCCGGGGGGAGCGAAGGCGCGGAAGGGGGTG
>NZ_JBIVBY010000012.1:118482-120768 GCF_044746405.1 Pseudomonas sp. NPDC086251 | reverse complement strand
CACACTCACCCCTTTTGCTGCTGTCGAGTCAAAGCCGGCGGCTATTTTTTAAAGCAAGATCAAAAGATCGCAGCCTCGTTGCACTCGACAGCTCCTACAGGGTTGGCGGTGGGTCAGTCCTGGCTGTAGCGTTTGCGATAGGCGCCGGGGGATACGCCAAAGCGCGATTTGAACGCCGATGAGAAGTAGCTGGAATCAGAGAATCCCCAGGCATAACACAGCGCCGAGAGCTTCTGCTCAACGTGCGAATGGCGCAGGTTTTCCGCGCAGAAATCCAGGCGTCGGTGCTTGATGTATTGCGCCACCACCAGGCCGCGCTTGGAGAACATCCGGTACAAGCCACGCACCGAAATCCCCACCTCGCGAGCGATCAGCTCCGGGCACAGTTCTTCGGCACTGAGGTGTTCGTCGATGTAGGCGATGATTTTGCGAAACTGCCGCTCATGGGCATCCCCGCCGCTGTCGCGAGCACTGATCCCCGGCAACAGCAGACTGACCAGCGCATCGAGGACCGCTTCGCTTTCCTGCATGTCCAGGCCTTGGTGTTGTCGGGTATCCAGCACCAGTTTATTGGCCATCGTCGCCAGTGGCGTATTGGCCGCGATGCGCGTGGCGCAGTTGACGGCATTGAAGTGCGAACCGCGCTCGACCACCTGGCGCGGCAGGATCAGCGACAACTGCCGGGAATCTTCGTTGTAGGTCATGTCGCTCGGGTGGCAGGCATCGATCAGGGCAATGTCGCCGGTGCCGAGTTGAGCGCGATTGCCAGCCTGTTCCAGCTGCGAGCTGCCGCGCATCTGGAACACCGCGTAATAGTGGCCGTCGCTGCTGATACTGACGTCCTTGCTGGTCCGATACAGGTGCACGTGCGCCATGTCGACGACACTGAGATTGATCGCGCCACTGCGAAACTCCGCCAGCTCACCGTAGAAATCCGTGTCCAGCGCGCGCGCATCGAAACGCCCACAGGCCTGGTTGACCTGGCTCAACCAGTGTTCGAACGCCTCGTTGCGAACCGCCGAAGAAGTCATCATCACTGCAAAGCCTCACGCATATTTTATTGTTATTTTTCGACCGCTTCGTCGAGCGGTTCGGCCAATGTTGCGTTCCTGGCTGTCTCCTCCTTCGACGGCCGCCGGAGCGCCATTCAACAGGCTCCGGCGTTGGCTTGCCAGTGTTCCTTGCCGTTAAATGTCCAATACCAGACGAGCGGAAACGGCGCGGGAAACGCAGGCGCAAATCTGTTTGTTGGCCGCCTTCTCCTTGTTCGACAAACAGTTGTCGCGGTGCTCCGGTACACCGTCCAGCACCTCAACGATGCAGGTGCCGCAGATGCCCTCGCGGCACTCGGTGTCGATGTCACAGCCATGGGCCTGCAAGACGTCGACCAGGCTGGAGTTGGCCGGCACCTGAAGCACCACGCCGGAGCTGGCCAGTTCCACTTCGAAACTGCCACTCGGCGCGGTATTCGCGGCGGGATCGGCCTGGAAGTGTTCAAGGTGAATAAAATCGTCAGAACGGCTGCGCGAAGCCACTTCCACCACTTTGTTCATGAACGGTGCAGGCCCGCAGGTGTAGACATGCGCGGCGCTGCCCGCCTGGCTCAGGCATTGACTCAACACGGCATCCATATCACCCGGCTCAACGCCGTAGTGGAACTGCACATGCTCGGCAAACGTACTCGCCAGCAGCGCGGAAAAGGCCGCGTACTCGGCCGAGCGGGCGAAATAATGCAGGCGCCACGGCTGGCCGTTTTCCGTCAGCCGATAGGCCATGCTCAGCAGCGGCGTGACGCCGATGCCGGCGGCGCACAGCACGTGTTCGGTGGCCGTCGGGTCAAGGCGGAACAGGTTGCGCGGCGCGCCCATTTCCAGCTCCATGCCCTCTTGCACCTGCTCATGCAGCGCCACCGAGCCGCCGCGCGACTGCGCTTCTTTCTTCACCGCCACCAGATACGCGCGGCGGTCCTGCGGTGGGCTGCACAGCGAATACTGGCGGGTCACCCCGGTCGGCCCGGTCAGGTCGACGTGGGCACCCGGTTCATAGGTGTCGAGCGGCTGGCCGTCACTGCGCACGAGGCGAAAGGAGCGGATATCCAGCGCTTCGTCGACGATCCTTTCGATCTTCACCTTCATCATTGCATCACCTGAATACTGTTATTTCGATTAAACATACGGCGCGTCCTCCTCCCTGTAGGAGCTGTCGAGTGCAACGAGGCTGCGATCTTTTAAAGCAAGATCAAAAGATCGCAGCCTCGTTGCACTCGACAGCAACAACACGGGCCAT
>NZ_JBIVBY010000012.1:58940-118472 GCF_044746405.1 Pseudomonas sp. NPDC086251 | reverse complement strand
CCGGCCGCCACACCGCCTTTTCGCTTTGTTTTTCTCAAGCTGGTGTTTTTTAAAAAAAAAAAAAAAAAAACCCCCCCCCCCTCATCCCCCCCCACAGCTCCTACAGGGGCATTCGCAAGGCCTAGCGCATGAACAAGCCGCCGTTGATGTCCAGGCACGCGCCGGTGACCGATATAGCGTTATCGGCAATCAGCAGTAGCACGCTGTCAGCAATGAACGTCGGATCGCCCAGCGTCCCCACCGGGATCATTTTCAGAATCTGTTCCAGACGCTCCGGGGCCACGGTTTCGCGCACCACCGGCAAATCCAGCGGCCCCGGCGAAATGCTGTTGACCGTCACACCCTGTGGCGCCAGTTCCCGAGCAAACACTTTGGTCAGCGTCGCCACACCGCCCTTGGCCGCCGCGTAATGCGCGCCCGTGGCCGTGCCGCCGTTCTGCCCGGCGAGTGAAGCGATGTTGACGATGCGGCCAAAACCCCGTTCGGCAAAGTGCGCACCGAACACCTGGCACGCGACAAAGGTGCCGCGCAGGTTGATCGCCATCGACTCATCGAACTCCTCCGGGGTGATGTCCATCAACGCCGCGACTTTCGACACACCGGCGTTGTTCACCAGAATGTCGGTGCCGCCCCAACGCTCGGCGAGCACATCGCGGGCCCGCACAAAATCAGCTTTGTTGCGCACGTCCAGCTCAAGGGCAACGGCACTCGAGCCGCTGCTATCAAGCTCCAACGCCAGACGCTGCACGCCATCGAGGCGCACATTCGCCAGGCCGACGCGATAACCCGCCGCGTGCAAGCGACGAGCGATGCATTCGCCAAGACCGCGCGACGCGCCGGTCACCAAGGCTACTCGGTTCATCGTGTGGGCCCTCACAGCAGGAAGCCGAGCGCGCTCAGGCTGTCGGTGGAATTGATCAGGCGCACGACCTTGCGTTCCAGGGTCGCGACACCGTCGGTGAAGTGAATGCGGTGGTTCAAGTCGGCCACGAACGGCGTGTGCACCCCGCGTTTGTAGGCGTACAGCAACTGCGCGGAATTGACTTCAACAAGGTCCCCCGCCGCTTCCACCAAGCGGAAACGCGAAACGCTGCGCACGGTTTTCGCCGCGTCCACCGCCGACGGCGAGTAACCGGCGGTCAAACGTTCGATGCGCAAGTCACGCATGCGCGCATCGTCGTAGGCGTAGTTGAGCGTGGCTTCGAAGTCGTCGGTGTCCGGATCGATCGGCACGATGTAGCGGCCGTTCTCACTCCACAAGGTCGCCCATTCGGCGTAGTTCTTGTGATCGAGCAATTCGGCTTCACGCCAGATGAATTCGATGGCCTGGGCCAACGGGCCGGAAAAACCGTTCAGGGTGTCGTGATTGCTCATTGGCTCATCATCCTTTTCCACATGTCATAGGCCCCGCGCATGCCGCCCTCGTCGGTGGCGTGGGACACCTTGTCGCCGTTTTCGGCGGTGATTTCGCGATTGAGGCCGCGATTGACCAGGATCGGCGCATCGACGCCGGCATACGAACCCCGCTGCACGCGGTCCCAGGCTTCGGCGTCGTCGGGGCTGCCGAAACCGAACGGACCCTGGAAGTGTTCGTGAATGCGCATGCGTTCGCGGTTGGCGATGTCCGGGCCACCGTCCATGCCGAGGGCAACGTGACGGATCTCGGTTTCAGTCACCGAGACCGGGCGCAGTACGCGGAAGAACGACATCGACATCGCCACGTTGGGAAACAGGTTGAGGTTGAACCCGGCACCGTGCAGCGAGCGCACGATGCGTCGGACCTGCTCCGGCGCCATGGTTTTCGACAATTCTTCAGTCACATGCGCGAAGCGTTCCTGCAACTGCTCGGTGCCGTCGTCGTGATCGAGATCGACGTGCTCGGGCACCATCACCATCACGCTGTGGCCGTTGCCCAAGGCATGGGTGACGGCGTGCTCGTCGGTCATGAACGAGAGCATTTCCGAGGTTTCTTCATCCACCGACGACATGAACGACTTGTGCACGATCGGGAAGTGATAACCGTCGGTGGTGTTTTCCAGCTGGATCTTCCAGTTGCCCTTGAAGCTGAACTTGTGTTCGCCCTGGGTCTTGATCGGGTAGCCGGCGCCCTGTTTCATGAACAGGTCCATCCAGTGTTTGGCGCCGCCGAGGAAATCGTCCAGCGGTTCGATCTCGTCGTTGTAACTGGCGAAGACCATGCCGGCGTAGCTTTCGACGCGCAGGCGGGTGAGCGGCAGTTCGGACTTTTCCAGGATGCCTTCGTAGCCGTCCGGGTAAGGCAGCGCGCGCAGCTTGCCATCCAGGCCGTACGACCAACTGTGATACGGGCAAGTGAAGCCGGTGGCGTTGCCTTTGTGTTTTTCGCAGACGGTGGCGCCACGGTGCCGGCAGCGGTTTTCCAGCACGTTGATCTGGCCCTTCTTGTCACGCACCACAATCACCGGGCGACGGCCGATGGTGGCGGTCTTGAAGTCGCCGCTGTTGCGCACTTCGCTTTCGTGGGCGACCCACACCCAGGTGCGGTAGAAAATCTTCTCCAGCTCGGCTTCGAACAGCGCCGGGTCGTTGTACAGCGAGACGTCGACGCGGTCGTGCTTGACCAGGTCGTCCGGGTTTTTCGACGATGCGATCAGCCGGTATTCATGAGTGCTCATGCGGTTCTCCTCATGGCTTTTTATGACTTGTTTTTAGGGGTGCATGCTGTGTTGCAGTTGCGCACCGAAGGCGCAGACCACTTCGTCTTGACCTTTACGGCCGACAATCTGCAGGCCGACTGTCAGCCCGCTACCCTTCAGCTGCACCGGCACCGTCAGCGCCGGATGGCCGCTGAGGTTGAAAGGCCGCACCAGCGGCGTCATGCCGGCCACGGCTTTACTCGCACTGCGGGCTTCGATCAGCGTCGGCGGCAAGCTCGGCATCGTTGGCAATAGCAGCACTTCGAACTGCTCCAGTGCGGCATCCACTTGCTGACTGAAACGCGCGCGGATTTTTTCGGCCTGCGCCAGCTCACCGGCGTTGGTACGGCTGGCGGCCAGCAGGCGCTGCTCGACATCGGCGCCGATCAGGCCCTTGCCGGTGAGGTGGCCGAACGCCGCCCAGTTTTCAACATTGATCACGCTCAGGCCGGCGGTGAACGCGGCTTCGAACTCGCTCAGATTCAGGTTGCTGCGACGCCAACCGGCACGGTCGGCAGCGGCGATGAGACAGGCTTGCACGAGCGGATCGCAGGCCACTTCAAGAAAGCCCACCGATGCATGGCTCGACGGCAGGCCCTGGGCGTGAAAACCCGGACAGATCACCTGCATCGCGGCGATCAAATCGTCCATGTCCGCCGCAAACGGCCCCACGCAATCGAGGCTGGAAAACGCCGGGTGCGCACCGACACGGCTGACCCGCCCATAAGTCGGCTTCAGCCCGGCAATGCCGCAACAGGCCGCTGGCACCCGCACCGAGCCGCCGGTGTCGGTGCCGATGGCGATGTCCGCCAGGCCCGCCGCGACCGCTGCTGCCGAACCACTGGACGAACCGCCCGGCACTCGATCCGGCGCGTGCGGGTTGATTGGCGTGCCGGTCCAGTCGTTGATCCCGGTGACGCCAAACGCCAGCTCATGCAGGTTGGTTTTGCCAACGATTTGCCAGCCAGCAGCGAGGATCGCGTCCACCACCTCGGCATTGCGGGTGGCCGGCGCGGCATCGGCAAATGCACGGCTGCCCGAGCGCGTCGGATACCCGGCAATGTCGATCGAGTCTTTGATCGCGACCCGTTTGCCGCTGCCACCGAGTAAAAATTCGCTGATAAACGTACTCATGCGCCCAGCCTCGTATTGAACAAACGTTGCGTACGGAAATGCGCGATCAGCCAGACACCGTCGACACAACGGAAATCGATATTCAGCCGTGTGCCAAACAGTTCGCTGCGCCCATCGGCGTAGGTGGAAATCTGCTGCATGATCCACTGCCCCTGGGCCGTGCTGCCGTCGACCACGATCTGCTCGCTGGTGAGGTAATGCAGGTTCAGGCGAAAGTGCTCCGAGGGCGGCAAATAGCTGCCAACAAACGCCGCCACGGCATCACGTCCTTGATGCTGGCCAAAGGTCTGTGCAGTGACGCTGCCGACGCCTTCCCAGATCGCATCGATGCAGAACAACTCAGCCAATTCGTGGACGTGAGTCGCGGCCCTTGGCACATCGCACAGGTCCATGTAGCGCGCCATCACGCGGCGCACCTGGCTCTCCCCTTCAAGCGTCTGCAGACGCTGCAGCAAGGCCTCGTTCATGACTTACACCTTGGCCGCGTCGGGGATGGTCAGCGGACGACCGATGCGCGCTTCGACCTTGGCGTAGCGCCACAGGCTGTACTCGTTCACCGGCGTGGTGCGGAACAGGTTGCAGGCGTCGATCACCGATTGATGGCAGTCGACGTCGGCCATGATGTAGACGGTCCACGGCGAGGTGGTGGACGGCCCGACCATCAGCCGGTCATCGTCCATTGCGCCCAGCACGGTGATGCCGGGCATGGCGCCGAGCGAGCCCATCATCTGGCTGAAACCCTTCCACACGCTCAAGCCTTCGCCGGTGGGCAGGTCGAAAAAGTTCTGGGTGATGCCGATGCAAAAGACGACGCGCAACGGTTCTTGGGTGGTCTGGGTCATGGGTGTTGATCCTTGGATAGAGGGTTCAGAGGTAGCCAGGAAATGGCGGCACGCCGAGGAACACCGAGCCGGCGCCGTCGTACAGCCCTTCGCTGAGGAAGGCGTGCTGGGTGACCACCATCGCGTCGCGCAGGTAGCGTTGCAGCGGATGGCGCAGGTAAATCGCGGTGGTCCCGGCGAGGCTGTAGGCGCTTTGCACTACAGCGGCACCGGCCTGGGAAACGTGGATCGCTGACAACCGCAACAGGCTGGTTTGTTCGGCGGTCACCGGGTTGCCGGCGAGGATCGAATGCCACACCTGCTCGGTCGCGCCATAGAAGAAACCGCGTGCGGCACTCAGTTGCGCTTCGGCTTTGGCAATCTCGATCCGCACATAGGCGCGATCGGCCATTTTCGGTGCGCCGGTGATGCCACTGCCGGCGGCCATGCGGCTGACTTCATCGAGTGCCGCACGGGCCAGGCCGAGGTTGACCACCGCCAACACTTGCGCGGCGTAGGCAATCGACGGGTAACGGAACAGCGGCTCATCGATGGTCGAGGCACCGCCGCGAATGAAGGTCCAGCGCTCGTCGACGCGTTGATCGGTCACGCGCAGGTCATGGCTGCCGGTGCCTTTGAGGCCGACCACGTCCCAGTTTTCGACGATGTCGACCTGATCCGCGCGGAACACCGCCGTGCGCGGTTTGCCGCCCGCCGCGCCGATACCGACACCGAGCAAGTCGGCGCCCTTGCAGCCGCTGGCGAATTTCCAGGTGCCGTTGACCTGCCAACCGCCCTCTACAGCTTCGGCGGGTTGCAATGGAAACAAGCCACCGGCAAACACCAGGTCAGGGCTGTGGGCGTAGAGGTCGGCGAGGGTTTCTTTCGGCAACGCGGCGAGGTAGACACCGGCGCTGCCGAAACTGGCGACCCAGCCTGCTGAGCCGTCGGCTTCGGAGATGCGTTCGATCATGTGCAGGAAACGCGCGGGGGCCAGGGCGTCACCGCCAAAGCATTTCGGCGTGGCGGCGCGGTAGATGCCGACCTGTTTGAAGCGTTCGATCATGTCCCGAGGCACGTGGGAGCCGGCGTCGAATTCGTCCCGACGTTGGCGCACTTCATCCAGTACCTGCGCAAAGAGCGGGCTGTCGACGACATCGTCGTCAACGCCGGGCAGAGCGTCTTGTTGCGCGACCGCTGAACGCAGCATGGGCTTTCTCCGTTTTGCTTATTGTTAGTGGGGCGAATGCACCGCTACTCGTAGGAGCGAGGCTTGCCCGCGAACCAGGCACCGCGGTCTCTCAGGTCGACCGCGTCATCGTTCTTCGCGGGCAAGCCTCGCTCCTACAGAGGGATGCGTGGGGCCCTGTACATTGAGGTCCAGTGTAAAAACCACATCGGCTCGCAACTATTGGGGCGTGCAGCCCCCGGGCTAAAGAAATCCCCTAGCCCGCCCCCGGTTACTTCTGAGCGCATCCCCACGCGCAAGCCGGTATAAAAAGCCATACTTCAACCGACACCGGTCGTTGACCCCTCTGCCGCCAAGGGCTGCGCGATGTATCTGCCAAAACCGAACGATTTCTACAGCCTTATCGAAGCCATGCCGTTGTGCATCATTCTTCACGATGCCCAGAGCAAGGACATTCTCTGGGCCAACAGCGCCGCCCTGAAGGCGTTGGGCTTTACCCTGGAAGAACTCACGCCGCTGAAAGCCCCGGACATGACCCGCGACGCGCCCAAGTACCGGCGTTCGGTGGGTTTGCGCTGGCTGGAGGGCGCCGCACGCACGGGCCAGCGCGCCATCGAGTGGTGTTATCGCTCCAAGCAAGGGGTCGAGATTCTGTCCGAGGCGGTCGCCACCCTGGTGCACCTGGATGGGCGCGATGTGCTGATGGTGCAGTTCCGCGACATCTCCAAGGAAGACAAGGTCAAGCGCGACCTCAAGCGTTTCGAAAGCCGCCTCAAGGCCTTTATGCAGGACCTGGCCGAAGGCGTTGCGGTGCTCGGGCCGCAGGGTGATATCCGCTTTATCAGTGATTCTGCCGCGCACCTTTTAAAGGGCGAGGAACATGAATTGACCGGCGAAAACTTCCTCGCCTGGTGCGACGACGCTTCGCGCCAGCGCCTGCTGCAACAACTGGCCAGCGAAACGCCTGAGCACGCACCGTTCAGCGTGCATTACCAGGTGCAACGGCGTGACGGTGAGTGGCGTTGGCATGACGCGACGTGCCGGTTTATCGAGATTGAAGACGACCTGATCGGCCATCTGTTGCTGTTTCGCGATGTCACCGAGCAGGTGCAAGCCGAAGAAGCGCGGCGCGTGAGCGAGCAAAAACTCGAGTACCTGGCCCGCTACAACGCGATGGGCGAAATGGCCGTGGCGATTGCCCATGAGCTGAGTCAGCCGCTGGCGGCTACCCGCAATTTCATCGAAGGCGCGGTGATTCGCCTGGGCAAGGATCAATCCACTGACCAGGGCGTCGCCTGGGGTTTGCAAAACGCTGTGCGGCAAATCGAGCATGCGTCGCTGATCATCAAAAGCGTGCGCGATTACGTGGTCAAGCTGGAGCAGTCCGAAGAGCGGATCGACCTCAATGAACTGCTGCGGGAAACCCGCTACTTTATCAGCCTGCGTGCCGATCCGAGCCGGATCCGGGTGGAAATCGTCACCAGTCCCGAGCCGCTATGGGTGAGTTGCGAGAAGGTGTTGATCGGCCAGGTCATCCTCAACCTGGCGTTCAACGCGATTGAAGAAATGGCCGATTTGCCCATTGAGCGACGTGTGCTGCGCATTCATGCCAGCCGCGACAAAGACGTGGCGCTGGTGCGCATCGAAGACCGCGGTCGCGGCATTCAGGCCCAGGCGCAAGAGAAGCTCTTCGATGGCTTCTTCTCCTCCAAAGTCAGCGGCAACGGCATCGGCCTGGCGCTGTGCAAAAACATCATCGGCCGGCATCGCGGCGATATCTGGGCGCAAAACCTTGAGCCTTGTGGTGCCGTGTTCACCTTCTCCCTTCCCCTCGCCAATCCCGCCTGATGTGAACCGCTTTTGTAGGAGCCAGGCTTGCCGGCGAAGGCGTATTAAAGGACGCCTTCGCCGGCAAGCCTGGCGCCTACAGGTGCGCGTTTTTCCCCGCGATTGCGAAGTGTGCGGCCACCTTTTTCAAGACTGGCACAGACACACAAACACTTGGCAGCCACAGCAATTCTCCGGTTTTCCCGGCGAGGCAGAATCGAATTGTAAAAATCTGCCAAAGCACCCGCGATCCGCGTTACCAACAATTCAGGAAGTTCCCCTTATGCGAACAAACAGGATCTCCGTACAGTCAGCGCTAGGCCTGAGCCTGCTTGTACTCGGCTTGAACAGTGCCCGCGCGGATTTGCCCGCCGACACGATCGGCCAGACCACCCTGGCGTTCCCCGCTGAAGCTCACCGGGCGTTCGTCGTCGATGTCGAATTCGAAAGTTTCGTCGCGGGCCGGGTCACCGTGGTCGACCCCGACCAGAAACGCGTGCTGGGCATGGTGCCGACCGGTTTCGCCGCGCCGTCGACCCTGAGCCATGACGGCAAGCTGATCTACAGTGCCGACATCTGGTATTCCCGTGGCACCCGTGGCACCCGCACCGACGTGCTGACCGCCTGGGACAGCTCGAGTTTGTCGCCCGCCTGGGAAGTGCTGATTCCGAACAAGCGCGCCGAGTCGCTGACCCAGCGCTACGGCCTGAAAACCAGTGGCGATGACCGCTTCGTCTACGTCTACAACTTCACCCCGTCGACGTCGGTGACGGTGGTCGACACCCAGGCCAAGACCGTCGCCACGGAAATCGCCATTCCCGGTTGCGTGCTCAACTACCCGATCGGCAATCGCCGCTTCGCCTCGTTGTGCGGCGACGGCACTCTGCAGGTGGTGACCCTCAACGATCAGGGCCTGGAAACCGCGCGCAGCCGCACACCGTTCTTCGACCCGAACGCGGAAAAACTGGTGGAGCGCGCGGTCAACGTCGGTGACACCTATTACTTCACCACCACCACGGGCACCGTTCGCCCGGTGGACTTTACCGGCGACGCGCCGAAGATCCTGCCGAGCTGGTCGCTGGTCACCGACACCGAAAAGAAAGCCGGCTGGGCACCGGGCGGCTGGCAGCTGATGGCTGTCGCGCCGAAGCTCAACCGCTTGTACGTGCTGATGCACGACGCGCACGAACCGATGAAGTGGGAAGACCCCAGCACGTTCATCTGGGCGTATGACCTCAAGACCCAGAAGAAAATCGCCACCCTGGAAGCACCGGCACCGGTGTGGAGCCTGCAAGCAACGGGCGACGACAAGCCGCTGCTGTTGGGTGCCGACGTTGAAGGCGGCTTGCAGATTTTCGATCTCAAGACCAACCAGCACACCGGCAGCATGGCCAAGGTCGCGAAAACCGCGACTCAGGTCATGAGCTACTAACGAGGCTCGGCCATGCACTCAGATCCGATTTTCATCATTGCCAGCGCCCTCGCCATCTCGGTGTTGCTGGCCAGTGCCGCGACCCACAAATTGCGCGCGCCGGCGCGCTTCGCCAAGCAACTGGCTGACTATCAACTGTTGCCCGATGCACTGGTGCGCCCCAGTGCCCGGCTGATCCCGCTGCTGGAACTGGCCATCGCCTTCGCCTTGCTGGTGCCGCTCAGCCGTGGCTGGGCCGCGTTGAGCGCCGCCAGCCTGATCGCGCTGTACGCCGCGGCCATTGGCATCAACCTGTGGCGCGGTCGTCGCGACATCGACTGCGGCTGTGCCGGGCCGGATCAGGCGCAACCGTTGCGGCCGATTCTGCTGCTGCGCAACAGCGTGCTGGTGGCGTTGGCGCTGCTCGCCAGCGTGGCACCGATTGCCCGAGACATGACTGTGTTTGATGGCTTTGTGACGCTGGCCTCCGCCGCTGTCGCGTTGCTCATCTACGCCGCGGCCGATGGCCTGCTGGCGAACTCCCCTCTTCTGCTCAAATTGATTGGTAGGTGATCCAATGGAAGGCTTGATTGTTTCCAACGTTCTGCTCTGGGTACTGCTGGTGGCCGTGGCGTTTGTCGTCATGGGCCTGGTGCGTCAGATCGGTGTGCTGCATGGTCGTCTGGCGCCCGCCGGTGCGCTGATGGTCGACAAAGGCGTGGCCGTCAACGAAGCCGCGCCGCAAGTCACTGCCAGCGACCGTCATGGCCGCCCGGTGAACTTCGGCTATGCCGCTGAGAAATCGCAACTGCTGTTTTTCCTTTCGCCGACCTGCCCGATCTGCAAGTCGCTGCTGCCGGCGATCAAATCCATCGCCAGGGAACAGGCTGACCGCCTCGACGTGGTGTTCATCAGCGATGGCGACATGGACGCCCAGCAAGCGCTGATCCGTGAGCACAAACTGGATGACGCCACTTACGTGGTCGGGCCGGAAGTGGGCATGACCTATCAGATCGGCAAGCTGCCTTACGCCGCACTGATCGACAAGACCGGCACCCTGCGCGCCAAAGGCCTGGTCAATTCCCGCGAGCACCTGGACAGCCTGTTCGAGGTTGAACACCTCAAGCACGCCACGCTGCAGCAATACCTCAATGCTCAGCCACACGATCACGACCACAGCCACGGCCATAGCCACTGATTAAGGCAGGGAGACGTTTATGAAACTGCTGGATCTGTTGTTTGAGCGCTCGACGCGCCGCGTTGCCGACACCACGTCGCGCCGCAAACTGCTCGCGCGCATGGGCTCGCTGATGGTCGCCGGGGCTGCGCTGCCGCTGCTGTTGCCGCTGGATCGCACCAGCAAGGCCCTGGCCGCCGACAACCCGAAAGCCGGTGACCCGGGCGATCCGAACAGCTGCGACTACTGGCGCTACTGTTCCATCGATGGCTTCTTGTGCAGTTGCTGCGGCGGCTCGGTGACGTCCTGCCCACCGGGCACCGAAGCCTCGCAAGTCACCTGGATCGGCACCTGCCGCAACCCGGCTGACGGCAAGGACTACATCATTTCGTACAACGATTGCTGCGGTAAGCAAAGCTGCGCCCAATGCGCCTGCACCCGTAACGACAGTGAAGAACCGGCCTATCGCCCGTTCAACAACAACGATGTGAACTGGTGCCTGGCCGCCAAATCGCACATCTACCACTGCACCGTTTCGATTATCCGTGGTGTCGCCGTTTAACGCGCATTTGCCGTCGGTTGCTCGTGCAATCGGCGGTTTTTTTTTGGTGTGTGTGTCCGTAATGCCAGTCAATCAATAAGAGGTGCCCATCATGCGTAGGTTGCTGTTGCTCGGTCTGGTCTGCGTCATGGCCGCCCCGCTGGTGTACGCCCGAGCTATTCCCGATCCGGCCCAGCGTCATGCGCCGGGCAACGAAGAATTGCAAAAACCCATCGCCGAGGCCGGTTACAGCGTTGGCGTGAATTACCAACTGCAATGTGCAGGTTGCCACTTGGGCAACGGCATGGGCTCCGCCGCCAATGACACGCCTCGAATGGCGGGCTTTGTCGGCAATTTTCTGAAGGTACCGGGCGGGCGTGAGTTTCTCGTGCGTGTGCCCGGTATGTCGCAGTCGGCGCTGAACAACGCGCAGTTGGCTGACCTGCTCAACTGGCTGATGCGTGAAGACGGCCTCGCGGGCAAAAGCACTCCCGCCAACTATCAGCCCTACAGCGCCGAGGAAGTCGCCGCGCTGCGCCACGAAACCATGCTCAACCTGCCGGGCACCCGCGCCGAACTGATCAAGGCCATGCGTGCGCAAGGCATCGCCATCGAGGACGGCATGAACGATTGAGCCCGGCTATCGGTGCTTGCCTTCCTGCAGCCATTCGCGCGGACTGGTCCCGGTTTTTCGGCGAAACGCCCGCGCCAGCGCCGAGGGGCTTTCGTAGCCGACTTCATCGGCGATCAGCGCCATCGACTTGCCTTCACGCAAGCGTTTCTGCGCCAGGCTGATCCGCCAGCTCACCAGGTAATCGACCGGCGTCTGCCCCACCACCTGCCGAAAGTATTCGGCAAAACTGGCGCGCGACATGTTGGCCGCTGTCGAGAGTTCGGCCACGGTCCAGGCCTTGCTCGGTGAGTCGTGCATCAGGCTCAAGGATCGCGCCAGGCGCGGGTCGGCAAGGCCGGCCATCATTCCCGGGCTCTGGTCGCGGTTGCTCAGAATGTGGCGCAGCAGCTGAATCACCAGCAGTTCGAACAAGCGGTCCATCATCGCTTCGCGACCACAAATGCCGCCGAAGGCTTCGTTGAACAACCAATCCAGGGTGCCGGCCATGGTCGGCACTTCATCCAGATCCAGGATCAGGTAATCGGGCAACGCGGCAGCCAGTGCATTCCCCGCGCCGCCATCAAAGGTCAGCGAGGCGCACACCAATTGCGTGTCCGTGGCATCCGAGGCAAACAGTCGATGACGGTACGGCCGAGGGAAAAAGATCAACGTTGGCGTGGTCAGGTGGAGGGTGCGCTCATCGGCCAATTTGAGCTCCAGTTCGCCGGCCTGGAGCAAATGCAGATGCCCACTCGCCTGCTCGCCATCAAAGCCGGTGGTGCCGCAAAACGTCCCGCTGTGAAAGGTCCCGGCATTGACGCCGAAATGCGTGAGCAACGTGGACAAGCGATCCATGGACAGGCTCCCGAGGGCATATTTGGACGATCTGTCGCATATCCTCGACGATTTGCACCCTAAAGACCAGCCTGTCTCACTAGCATGAGCTCCGTACCCAGCGCACATCGCGCTTCAATCGACGGAGAGT
The DNA here is from genome assembly GCF_044746405.1 of Pseudomonas sp. NPDC086251. Lineage (NCBI taxonomy): Bacteria > Pseudomonadati > Pseudomonadota > Gammaproteobacteria > Pseudomonadales > Pseudomonadaceae > Pseudomonas > Pseudomonas sp. NPDC086251. The sequence continues at coordinate 106,099 of NZ_JBIVBY010000012.1, read as the reverse complement.
CACCATGAGCCGCATCAACACCCTGAGCCTTGAACACGCCACCGACGCCACCCGCCCACTGCTGGAAGGCGTGCAGAAAAAAATCGGCTTTTTGCCGAATGTCTTCAAGACGCTGGCCCGTGCACCCGCCGTGCTGTCGTCCTACCTGCAACAGTCTGTGGCCCTGGGCAAGACGTCGTTGAGCGCCACTGAAAAAGAAGCGATTTCCCTCGCCACGTCCCAGGTCAACGGCTGCGACTACTGCCTGGCGGCCCACACGCTGTTCGCCGGCAAGGCCGGGCTGTCGGCGCAAGACATCCTCAGCGCTCGACACGGCCAGCTCAATGCGTTTGCCACCCTCGCCCGGCAGATCACCGAAACCCGTGGCCACTTGAGCAACGAGCAGATTGAAGCGGCGCGAGCAGCCGGTATCGACGACATCAAGATCATTGAAGTGATTGCCCACGTCGCGTCACAGACGCTGACCAACTACCTGAACAATGCCGCCCTGACCGAGATCGACTTCCCGGCCATCGATGCTTGAACGCCACTTTCAACCTTGGGAGTACCGGTTATGAACACTGTGACGCTTTACACCACCGACACTTGCCCTTACTGCCGCAACGCCAAGGCGCTGCTGGCTCGCAAGGGGATAGAGGCCTTGGAAATAAACGTTCAGCAAGAGCCTGGGAAGTTTGAGGAAATGATCAGCCGCAGCGGGCGACGCAGCGTGCCGCAGATTTTTATCGGTGAGACGCATGTCGGGGGCTTTGACGATCTGGCCAAGCTGGATCGTCAGGGTGGGCTGATGTCGATGTTGGCTTGAAGCGATAACTGTGTCGCTTGTGATGGCCCCTTCGCGAGCAAGCCCGCTCCCACATTTCGACCGCGTTTATCCTGAAAGAACCGGGTCAAAATGTGGGAGCGGGCTTGCTCGCGAAGACGTCCTGACAGACACCGCAATCGCACCAGGCACTACCCCATCATTTACGCGCCAACTTATACCTCAGGCAATCCTCATAAAAACTCTCACGGATCGCCGCCGGCTTGATCCGTGAGTTGCTGTCGTACGTCTGTTCGGTAATGCCCATGGCCATCATGCGCATCCACGGCTTGCTGAACTTGTACGCTTGCAGCTTCTGGCGCGCCGCATACAGCGAGACGCCAGCCAGTTTCAGTTCCTGGGCCCTGGCAGCCGTCCCCGCCCCCCAGCTGCACATATAACGATCATTGGACACCAGTTCCTTGGCCTGGACCGAGGCCGACATGCCCGCCAGCCCGCAGGCCATCAGCGTGATCATCACATTCCGCATTTGCATCCGACCCTAACTAACTGAATATAAATTGATTTTGGTCAATAAAACGAAGCTTCGGGGCCAGCAAAATGCCTTACGTGCGCGATAGTTTGTTTTCTCGGTGTCTGACGGACATTTCTTGCGAGATTTCAATCCTTTGCTATAGCTAACACTTCTCAATGCAACCCAGTGAGGCAACGGAATGTCAGTCGCAAAAAAAATGACGGTGGGGCAACTGACGATGTTGACCGCCGTCAACATGTTGGGCTCAGGCATTGTGTTGTTGCCGACCAAACTCGCCGAAGTCGGCGGTATTTCCATTCTTTCCTGGCTGATCACGGCCACCGGTTCCCTGGCGTTGGCCTATGCCTTCGCGCGTTGCGGCATGCTCAGTCGCAAGACCGGCGGCATGGGCGGTTATGCCGAATACACCTTCGGCAAGGCCGGCAACTACATCACCAACTACACCTATGGCTTGTCGCTGTTGATTGCCAACGTGGCGATCAGTATTACCGCGGTCGGTTATATCCAGGAGCTGTTCCACATCAAGCTTGATTCGCTGCAAGTGGGCCTGGCGACCATCGCGCTGTTGTGGATCACCACGTTCGCCAACTTCGGCGGTGCGCGGATTACCGGCCGGATCGGTGCCGTCACGGTGTGGGGAGTGATTGCGCCGGTGGTGCTGGTATCGACCATTGGCTGGTTCTGGTTCGACAGCAGCGTCTACGCCGCAGGCTGGAACCCGCACAACATGGGCATGTTCGATGCTGCCGGCGCTTCGGTGGCGATCACCTTGTGGGCCTTCCTCGGCCTGGAATCGGCGTGCGCCAACACCGATGCCGTGGAAAACCCGGAGAAGAACGTACCGATTGCCGTCCTCGGCGGCACCCTCGGCGCGGCGGTGATCTACATCGTCTCCACCAACGTCATCGCCGGCATTGTCGATAACCCGGAACTGGCCTCCTCCACCGCACCGTTCGGCCTGGTCTTCGCCAAGATGTTCACCCCGCTGGTGGGCGATATCGTGATGGCCGCGATGGTACTCGCCTGCGTCGGTTCGTTGCTGGGTTGGCAGTTCACCATTGCCCAGGTGTACAAAAGCTCGGCGGACACCGGTTATTTCCTGTCGATCTTCGCCAAGGCCAACAAGGCCGGTACACCGATTGTCGGCATGCTGGTGCTGCTCGCCGCGCAGACGGCGCTGGCGCTGCTCACCATCAGCCCTGACCTGAGCAAGCAGTTCGACACCCTGGTCAACCTCGCGGTGGTCACCAACCTGGTGCCGTACATCCTGTCCATGGCTGCGCTGATGACCATGCAAAAAGTCTCCAACGTGCCGGCGGGCAAGGCCTTGATCACCAACATCATTGCCTGGGTGGCGGCGGCCTACAGCTACCTCGCGCTCTACAGTTCGGGCGAGCAAGCGCTGATGCTCGGCGGCGTGGCGACCATCTTCGGCTACACGCTGTTCGGCTTCGTCAACAACCGCCTGATTGCACTTGAAGCACACAACAACAGCGTACCGACGCAGACCGTCAGCGCGCAGCACCTCACCCGTGAACCGGTGCCGGTGAACAGCTTGAATAAAGTCCCTCTGGAGGTTTAATCATGACGGAATATAGACACTCGCTCGGGATGCTGACCTTGCTGGTCAGCAGCCCGCCGGATAAACGCACCGTCTTCGGTCGCGCCCTGACTCAATTGATCCACGATGTGGAAGAACGCGCCGTCCACGTGCTGGCGTCGGAAACCCTCAGCGACGCCACGTCGATCCTGCGCACGGACCCCGCCATCCAATGCGTGCTGCTCAGCTGGGAAATGGACGACAGCGAAGGTCACGAAGAATGCATCAAACTGCTGACCAGCCTGCGCGAGCGCAACACCCGCGTACCGGTGTTCCTCATCAGCGACCGCAGCACCGCATCGAGCATTCCGCTGGTAGTCATGCAGCACGCCGACGACTTCATCTGGTTGCCCGAAGACACCAGCCGCTTCCTCAGCGGACGCATTCTGGCGGCCATCGAACGCTATCGCCAGGCCGCCTTGCCGCCGATGTTTGGCGCACTGGTGAAGTTCTCCCGCACCTATGAATATTCCTGGCACACCCCTGGACACGCGGGCGGCACGGCATTTCTGAAAAGCACTGCCGGGCGCGCGTTCTACGAGTTTTTCGGTGAAAACCTGCTGCGTTCCGACTTGTCGATTTCGGTCGGTGAACTCGGTTCGCTGCTCGATCACAGTGGCCCGATCGGCCAGGGCGAGCGTTACGCGGCCAAGGTCTTCGGCGCGCACCGCACGTATTACGTGACCAACGGCTCGTCGACCTCCAACCGGGTCATCCTGATGGCCAGCGTCACGCGCAATCAGATTGCCCTGTGCGACCGCAATTGCCACAAGTCCGCCGAGCACGCGATGACCCTGTCCGGGGCCATTCCGACGTACCTGGTGCCGACGCGCAACCGCTACGGCATCATCGGCCCGATCCTGCCGCAAACTCTCAGCGCCGAAGCCGTCAAGGCAGCCATTGCCGACAACCCGCTGGTCAAGGACGGGATCGACCCGACGCCGATCCACGCGATCATCACCAACTCGACCTACGACGGCCTGACCTACAACGTCACCCGCGTCGAAGAGCTGCTGGGCCAGAGCGTCGACCGCCTGCATTTTGACGAAGCCTGGTACGGTTACGCGCGTTTCAATCCGCTGTACCGCGAGCGCCATGCCATGCACGGCAGCCCGGACGACCACGATGCGTCCAAGCCCACCGTGTTCGCCACCCAGTCGACCCACAAGCTGCTGGCCGCGCTGTCCCAGGCCTCGATGATTCACGTGCGCAACGGTCGCAACCCGATTGAACACGGGCGTTTCAACGAGTCGTTCATGATGCACGCCTCGACTTCGCCCAACTACGCAATCATGGCCTCCTGCGACGTCAGCTCGGCGATGATGGAAGCGCCGAGCGGGCAGATTCTCACCAGCGAATCGATTGAAGAAGCGGTGTCGTTCCGCCAGGTCATCTCGCGCATGCACAACGAGATGCTCAGCAAGAACGACTGGTTCTTCACCTGCTGGCAGCCGCCCACCGTGCAGGTCGGCAACGCCACGGTGCCGTTCCACGAAGTGGACCCGGTGCTGCTGAAAACCGAACCGAACTGCTGGGTCCTGCACCCGAATGAGGTATGGCACGGGTTCGGCGACATCGAGGAAGGCTACTGCATGCTGGACCCGATCAAGGTCTCGGTGCTCAGCCCCGGCATGGGCGACGACGGCAACCTGCTCGCCACCGGCATCCCGGCGTGCGTGCTCACGGCGTACCTCGGACGCCAGGGCATCGTGGTCGAGAAAACCACCGACTTCACGATCCTGTTCCTGTTCTCCATCGGCATCACCAAAGGCAAATGGGGCACGCTGGTCAACGCCCTGCTCGACTTCAAGCGCGACTACGACGACAACGTCGACCTGGAACTGTGCCTGCCGGACCTGCTGACCGCCAACCAGGCCCGTTACGCCGGCATGGGCCTCAAGGACCTGGCCGACGAAATCTTCGCCGCCATGAAAAAACACAAGACCACGTACAACATGTCCCAGGCGTTCGGCACGCTGCCGACAGCCGAATTCAGCCCGGTGGAGGCCTACGAGAAACTGGTGCGCAATGACATCGAGCTGGTCACCCTGGAGGAAGCGGCCGGACGCATCGCCGCCACCGGCATCGTGCCGTATCCTCCGGGAATCCCCTTGCTGATGCCCGGCGAAAACGCCGGCCCTGCGGACGGGCCGTTGCTGGCATACCTCAAGGCCCTGGAAGCCTTCGACAAATCCTTCCCCGGTTTCACCCATGACACCCACGGGATCGAAGCCGAGGCCGGGGTTTACCGCATGCTGGTCCTGAAATGAGGTAAGCAGCACCACACAAAACCAATGTGGGAGCGGGCTTGCTCGCGAAGGCGGAGTGTCATTCGACATCATCGTTGACTGATACACCGCCTTCGCGAGCAAGCCCGCTCCCACATTGGGTTCTGCATCATTCCAAAACCCTATGGGCAAACTCGATCGCCGCGCTCTATGATTGAACCCCATGACGACCTCTGTTCCGATCCGCCAACCCTGCCCGCCCGGCGCCTGCGATTGCGGGCGTGACCCGTTGCTGGAAACACCGGGGGCGGACGTGCGCATCCTACTGCTGACCCGCGCAGAGGAAAAACGCCTGATCGAGCGCCTGGAAAACCTCCAGAGCCTCAGTGACCTCGAGCGCCTGCAACAGCGGATGTACGAGCAGCTGGGCATCCGCATCAGCATCGTCCCCAGCTTCAACGAAGTGCGAACCATGCGCGGCATCGGCATCAACATCGGTGAGTTGCCAGGGCTCTGCCGCAAAACCCGCGCCTCCATCCCGGCGGCCATTCGCCGCGCACTGGAGAAGCGCCCGGAGATTGCCTACGAACTGCTCAACGCCAACGACCTGTTGCGCGACGCGTAACATCGGGCGCTGTTTCGCCGTTGATACACGCTCGAAAAAGCCCTGCCAAGAGGATCAGCGGTCGTACACAAACCGCGCGCCGCTGCTATGCCTTACTGGAAACACCCGCGTCACCGTGGTCCCGGCGCCGGCCAGGTGCGCGCAGACAAACAGGTGCCAATCCGTCGCAGGAGGTGGCAAATGTTATTCATCGTGAGTTGGTCCATCAGTTCGGAAAATCGTAACCGCGCGATCGAACGTTTTCTCAAGACCGGCGGCAAACCACCGGAAGGCGTCACCATGAAGGGACGCTGGCATGCGGTAGGCGGTTCGGCGGGTTTTGGCATTGCAGAGGCCGATGATCTACTGCTCATTCAGAAATGGGTGCTGGAGTGGAACGACCTCATGAGCATGGAAGTCCACGCGGCACTGACCGATGAGCAGATGGCGCCGCTGCTGGCAGGCATTGGCAAGTAAGGTTCATCAGGGCGGCGAGTGTTTCTTGCCGCCCTCGAAATGCCGCTGTAACAGTGGCGAAACAGCGCCGAAAAGTGTCGAGGATTTTCTGGCTTTTTACCGATTCATACCTAATCTACTCGCGGGGGATAACACATTCGAAGAGTAGTCGGGGGCTTCTCTCAGGTACTTACGCTAGTACGCAGGAGCTCGACATGAACCGGACAAAGTTACTAACGGCGTTCGCTGCATCGCTACTGTTATCGGCAATGGCTCTCCCCGGCATGGCCCAAGCGGCTGATAAACCACCGAATATTGTGGTGATCATGGGCGATGATGTTGGCTGGTCCAATATCGGCGTCTACAACCAGGGCATGATGGCCGGTCGAACCCCCAACCTCGACCAGCTCGCCGCCGAAGGCATGCGCTTTACCGACTATTACGCCGAGGCCAGTTGCACGGCCGGGCGCGCCAATTTCATTACCGGTGAACTGCCGATCCGCACCGGCATGACCACGGTCGGCCAGGCCGGGTCTCCCGTCGGTATTCCGCCCGAAGCCGTGACCATCGCCACCACGCTGAAATCCATGGGCTACGCCACCGGGCAGTTCGGCAAGAACCACCTCGGCGACTTGAACGAGTTCCTGCCCACCGTGCACGGGTTCGACGAGTTTTTCGGCTACCTCTATCACCTCGATGCCATGGAAGACCCGGCGCACCCTAACTACCCGCAAGAACTGCTGGCGACCGTCGGGCCGCGCAACATGGTCCACAGCTGGGCCACCACCACTGACGATACAACCGTGATGCCACGCTGGGGCAAGGTCGGCAAACAGAAAATCGAAGACGCCGGCACGCTCTATCCCGACCGCATGAAAACCGTCGACGACGAAATTCGCGACAAGGCGTTCGCCTTTGTCGACAAGGCCAAGCAGGACAACAAACCGTTCTTCCTCTGGCTCAACCCGACGCGCATGCACATCGTCACGCACCTGTCCGACAAGTACGAAGCCATGCGCAATGCGCAAAACGGCTGGTCGGAACAGGAAGCGGGCATGGCGCAGCTCGATGACATCGTCGGCGACGTCATGGCCAAGCTGAAAAAGGACGGCATGGATGACAACACCATCGTGATCTTCACCACCGACAACGGTGCGGAAAACTTCACCTGGCCGGACGGCGGCACCACACCGTTCGCCATGGGCAAAGGCACGGTGATGGAAGGTGGTTTCCGCGCACCGGCAATCATTCGTTGGCCGGGCAAAGTACCGGCGAACCAGGTCGCCAACGGCATCATGTCCGGCATGGACTGGTTCCCGACCCTGGTTGCGGCGGCGGGCAATCCGAACATCGGTGCCGAACTGCTCAAGGGCAAGCAACTGGGCGACACCACGTACAAGGTGCACCTCGACGGGTATGACCAGACGCCGATGATCACCGGTAAAGGTCCGTCGAATCGCCATGAAATTTTCTACTTTGGCGAAAGCACCCTCGGGGCGATCCGCATCGATGACTTCAAGTACCGCTTCATCGACCAGCCCGGTGGCTGGTTGGGGGCGAAAACCACGCTGGACATGCCGATCCTGACCAACCTGCGTCTCGACCCGTTCGAACGCGCCGGGTGGCCGGAAAACATGGCGGCCAATGGCTCGCTGGAGTATTTCGAGTGGTTCAAGTTCCAGTTCTGGCGCTTCGTGTTCGTGCAGCAGCAGGTGGTCAAGCTGGCTGAAACGGCGGTTGAATTCCCACCGATGCAAAAAGGCGCGAGCTTCAACCTCGAAGCGGTCAAGGCCAAGATCGAAGCAGCCCGGGCGGCCATGGCCAAGTAAGCAGTCGAAAACGGGTGGCCAGCTGGCCACCCGCGTTTGTGACGGACATTTGCTGAGGTGACCCCATGCAAATAAACACATCCGCCCTGCCCGCCTTGACCTTGCTTGCGCTGTGCTGTCAACAGGCCCACGCGGGCGGCATCATGCTTTACGAGATCGGCACCGATAACGCCGGCCTGGCCAACGCCGGTGCCGCCGCCCGGGCGCAGGGCCCTTCGACCATCGCCAGCAACCCGGCGGGCATGAGTGACCTGCCCGGCACGCAAATCACCGGCGGATTGCAGATTCTCTATGGCGACCTGACCTTCAACCGCGATTCCAACACCAACGGCACGGGCACCGGCAGTGGCAACGCCCTCGACCCGATTCCCGGCGGCAGCTTCTTCATCAGCCATGAACTGGATGAGCACTGGAGCGTCGGCTTCGGCAACTACGCCGACTTTGGCCTGGCGGCCAATTACGAAAACGACTGGTCCGGGCGCTACTTCGCGCAAAACGCCAGCCTGGCCGGTTTGTCGTTTGTGCCCAGCGTGGCTTACCGCTTCAACGAGCAATGGTCGGTGGGCCTCGGCGTCAAAGCCATGTACGGCATGCTGCAAGCGCAAACGGCGATCGACCGCTCGCCCTTCGGCCTCACCGATCGCAGCGACGGCCAGTTCAAATACAAAGACAACGATTGGGGGTTTGGCGCGAATGTCGGGGTGATCTACGCGCCGCAACCCGGCACGCGCATTGGCCTGGCCTACACCAGCAAGGTCGATCTGGACTTCGAAGACGGGCTGGACGTCAAAGGCGACGGCCCACTGTTGCAGCGCCTCGACGGCCTCAACACCCAACTCGACATGACAGTGCCGCAAACCGCCACCCTGAGCCTGTTCCAGCAACTCGACCCGCAATGGGCCTTGCTCGCCTCGGTCAACTGGCAAGACTGGTCAGAGTTCGGCGATATCGCCGTGCAGGTCGACACCACGGCGGTCGGCGCCCAATCAACCACGGTCGACGCGCACTTCAAGGACACCTGGCAACTGGCGCTCGGCGCGCAATACCAGGCCACTGCGCAGCTGTTGTGGAACGTCGGCGTGGCCTACGACAGCAGCGCCGTTTCGGACGGCAACCGGACTTTTACCGTGCCCATGGGCGAATCCTGGCGCATTGCGACGGGAGCCACCTATGCTCTGAACAAGGTCACCGACATTAACGTCAGTTGGGCCATGGTCTGGCTGGGCGACATGCCGGTGGACCAGACCAAAACCACGTCAGGCACGCGAACTTCCGGTCAGTTCGACAATGCCTGGATTCAAGCCGTGACCGGAAACATGACTTGGCGATTCTGATGCCCTGCCACTGAAAAAAACGACTTAATCCATGGAGCACACATCACTATGAACCTGTCCCGAAAATTGCTCATCGGCGCTGCAATGGCCGGTCTGTTGCTAGGCGGTTGCACCTCGAAAGTCACCGAGAAGGATCAGTACTCAGGCTTCCTGTCCAATTACAACAACCTGCAGGAAGTGACCACCACCAGCGGCGAGACCGCCATGCGCTGGGTCAGCCCGTCGTGGAATCCCGATGCCTACAACACCGTAGTCTTCAATAAGCTGGAACTGTACCCGGCGCCACAGCCTAACGAACGGGTTAATCGGCAGACCCTGGATGACATACAAAGCTATATGACCAACAAAGCTAAAAGCACCTTGGGGCAAAAGTATCGGGTGGTCACGAGCGAAAAATCAGCGCCGAAGGGTTCAAAAGTCCTGATCATGCGCGCGGCGATCACCGGGGTGAATGCCGAGAACGAAGGCATGAAATGGTATGAAGTGGTGCCGGTGGCCGCCGTCGTGGGCGGTGTTTCCGCTGCCAGTGGCCATCGCGACCAGGACACTACGTTGTTCATCGAAGCCGAATTCGTCGACGCCAGTAACAATCAGACCGTGGCCAAAGTGGTGCGCAAAGTCTTCGGCACGCAGGTGTCCAACGCCAGCCAAAAAATCACCGCCAAGGATTTCAAAGCGGCGATTGATAAATTAGGCACCGATTTGCAGGCGTTTATCCGGTAATGCTCTTGTAGGAGCGAGCTTGCTCGCGATGGACGTTAACGATAACGCGTGTTTGTTGGATTAACGCGCCGCCCTCAAGTCCATCGCGAGCAAGCTCGCTCCTACAGATGTTCGGGTGCGGGCCTTTATTTCTTCATCCCGACCCGCCGTCGCATGTCGGCGGTGATGGTCTGGCGGGTTTTTTTCAGGTCCGCCCAGGGCTTGTCACCGACTTCGGCCAGGCGTTCATGCACGTTGTGCACGTTCCATTGATTGCCACCCTTGAGCTCGGCCACCTCCTCCCGAAAGATCGGCACCGACACCGGCAATCCTTCGCGGGTGCGCACGGCGTAGGCGCAAATGGTGGTGGCGCCCAGGCCGTTGCGCAGGTAATCGATGAAGATCCGCCCGACCCGGTTCTTCGGCCCTGATACCGCGGAAAACCGCTCCGGCAGCAACTTGGCCATGTGGCTGACAATCGCGTGGCTGAAGTCCTTGACCTCGTCCCAACCGAGCTTGCGGGTCAGCGGCACCACCAGGTGAATGCCCTTGCCGCCGCTGGTCTTGAGGAACGCCTTGAGCCCCAACTCATCGAGCACCGAGAGGGTCAGTTGCGTCGCCTCGATCATGCTTTTCCACGGCAATGCCGGGTCCGGGTCGAGGTCGAGAACGAAGCGGTCAGGCTTGTCGAGGTTATCCGAGGTCGCGTTCCAGGTGTGCAGTTCGACGGTGCTCATCTGCACCGCGCCGATCAACGCCTCGGCGTTGTTGATGATCATCACCGGTTGCCCGGTTAGCGCCTTGTCCAGCGTGGTGATCCCCGGAATGGCCAGGCGCTCGGCGTTTTTCTGGAAGAACAATTCACCAGCGATGCCGTCCGGGGCGCGAACGAGTGCCACCGGACGATCCTTGAGCTCCGGCAAAATCCATTGGGCGACGCTGGCGTAATACTCGGCCAGCTGCACTTTGGTGGTGCCGCTGGTGGCATCGATGACCCGATCGGGATGGGTAATGCGCACCTTGCCATCGCCCAGGCCGATTTGCGAGGGCGCGGGGGCAGCCTTCTTTTTGGCAGCGGTGGCCGGTTTTTCGGCAGTGGTTTTTTTCGCGGCTGAGGTTTTCACGGCTTTCGGACGCTCCTCGGTAATGGCTTCGGCAGGTTTGTCGTCACGCAGGCCATGGAACACCGCATGACGCACCGACCCGTCCTTGGTCATTTCGGCAAAGGCCACTTCCGCCAGCAGGCTGGGTTTGAGCCAGTGCACACCCTTGGCGTCGAAGCCGCTCGGCGGGTTGACCACCGACGGCTTTTTCGCCTTCAACGGCTTCAATTGTTCGTAGATGCGCTTGAGCGTCACCTCGTTGAAACCGGTGCCGACCTTGCCGGCATAGCGCAACTCACCGCTGTCACGGTCATGCAGCCCCAGCAGCAAGGCACCGAAGGCATTGCGCGAACCTTTCGGGTCGGTGTAACCGACGACAACGAATTCCTGCCGATGCTTGCACTTGAGTTTGATCCAGTCGCTGCTGCGCCGGGACACGTAAGGCGAACCCAGGCGTTTGCCGATCAGCCCTTCCATCTGCATCTGGCAGGCGCTATTGAGCAAGGCCTCCGGGTCTTCGCCGAAGGCGTCGGAGAAGCGCAGCAGCGGGTCTTCATTGAGTTTGAGCAATGTCGCCAACGCAACCCTGCGCTCTTCGACGGGCACTTCGCGCAAATCGACGCCATTGAGGTAAGGCAAGTCGAACAGGTAGTAAACGATGTTGCCGCTGCGGCCCGAATCGAAGGCATTTTGCAGGGCCTGGAAATCCGGCACACCGTGCTCGTCGGCGACCACCATTTCCCCGTCGAGCCACGCCGATTCGAGGTTGAGTGCCGCCAGCGCCTCGGCCTGGCTGGGCAGTTTGTGCGTCCAGTCGTGGCCGTTGCGGGTGAAGAGTTTGACCTCGCCGTGATCGATGCGCGCCATGATGCGGTAGCCGTCGAATTTGATCTCGTAGCTCCACTCGCCTTCAGGGGCCTTTTCGACCAGCGTCGCCAGTTCCGGTTTGAGCTGGTCCGGGAGTTTGGCCTTGTGGGCGCCGGTGAGCTGCGCCGGTGGTGCTTTACGAGCGGTTTTGCGCTCCGGGGCTGCCGGCTTTTTGATCGGTTTGGGTTTTGCAGTCTTGGCGGCTTTTGGCGCTTTGGCGACGATGGTCCGATCGCTGAGCACGCTGTCGGGCTCGGCGGCGACCACGTCGTAATCACTTTCAGGTTTGGCCGCACCGTCCTGATGCTTGATCAGAAACCATTGCTCCTGCTTGCCCGGCATGTGCGTGCGCACCAGGTTCCACAGGCCGCCGAGCTTCTCGCCTTGCAGCTCGAATTTCAGCTTGCCCTTGGCGTAGGCCTTGGCCGGATCCTCCTGGGGAATCCACACGCCACGGTCCCAGACAATCACATCGCCGGCGCCGTAGTGCCCTTCGGGAATGCTGCCTTCGAAGGTCGCGTAGTCCAGCGGATGGTCTTCGACGTGCACCGCCAGGCGCTTGACCTTGGGGTCGAGCGACGGGCCTTTGGGCACCGCCCAGCTTTTCAGCGCGCCATCGAGTTCCAGGCGAAAGTCGTAGTGCAAGCGCGAGGCGTCATGCTTCTGAATGCAGAATTGCAAGGCGTGGTCTTTCGCGGTTTTCTTGCCCGTGCGTTTCGTGGCGGCCGGCTCAGAGGTCGCCGAGAAGTCGCGCATGCGGTTGTAATCGTCGAGGTTCTTGTTCATGGCGCACCTGCTGGCGACGAAACGATTCCGCCGATGCCCGGGCCGATGCGCGTAACGACCAGCGCAACCACGGCGATCCGTTCCACCCGCTGATAGCCGGGGGTCAACAGCTCTTCGCCGAACACGTCGGGATCGAGTTCGCGGTAGGTCCAGCCGAACATCGTCGACTCCAGGCGCGGGGTCAGCGCCGCGAGAAACGGATCGAAGCCATCGATCATCGCCACGCCGGTGTACAGCACCAGCGAGCCACCGGGCGCCAGCCGATACAGGGCTTGCTCGACGATGCGCAACGACAGTTGCTCGCCGTGCGCCCCGCCACCGTGGCGGTAAGCACGCTCGGCCGGGTCGGCCATGTAAGGCGGATTAGCGACGATCAAGTCGAAGTTGCCGTCGACGTCTTGCAGCACGTCGCTGGCCTCGATGCTGATGTTGGCGACCTCGGCCAGTGCGGCGTTGACGGCGGTCAGGCGCAGCGCCGCCGGGTTGATGTCGACGGCCAGGACCTCGGCCTCACGGCGCGCGCGGGCGATGACAATGGCCCCGACGCCCGCGCCGCAACCGATGTCCACAGCGCGCCTGATCGGCGCGAAGTTTTGTTGCAGATGGCTGTGGATCAGCTGGGCAAAACGGTAGGTGTCCGGGCCGAAGAACACCGCGTCAGCCGCGTCGGTGGGGTAACCCGAATGCACGAACAGCAGATCGTCCAGGCTTGACCAGCGCACGCGGCTTTTCAGGTGTCCGTTGCTTTCTTCCAGCACGCCGGCCTGTTGTAACTGGCGCTGTTCATCCACCGACAACAGGCCGGGTTCGAACGGCCGTGACCAGCCGAACACCTCGCGTAAGGTCCGCGCGCTTTGCCCGAAGTTGCGATCATTGACCCGCTGGTGAGTCAGCGGTGTCGGGGTGATAAAACGGTAGCCGTCGGCCTGCAAGCGCCGCCCGAGTTGCAACAAGGCCAGATCGGCAGCGCCCAGTTGTGCTTCCTGGTTCATGGCGTGCTCCCTATCGAAGGCTGGACTTGAGTTCGATAAACCGTCGCGTGGCCATCAGGCCGGCAGGATGGGAATGCCGCTGGGCGGACAGCCACGGGATCAGCACTTGCATCTGCTCGTGGGGGGCAAGACCGTCCAGCGCGGCTTGCAGGCTCACGATATCCGGGTCATTGGCAGGCAGTGTGGGTTGCGTTGCAGTGCTGATACTGCGTGGAGCCGCTGCCGTCGAACGCTCAGGCTTCCAGTTTCCGCCGATCCAGTCATGCAGCAACTGTTTTTCATAGGGGCTGAACACCCCGAACATGGCCGCGCCGTCGCCCTCGATCAATTGCCAGAAGCGACTGGCTTGCGGGTCCTGGTGACGCTTGATCCAGCCCTTGTTTTCCAGGGCCACAAGGAAGCCGGGCAACTGTTCCGGCGTCGACAGCCATTGATTGACGGTCTGGCCTTCGAAGCGGCAGTAGTCGGAATGCATGTGCTGGCCGAACGGGCGCTTGCGCTCGAGCATCTTCAGCACTTCGTCGTACAGATCGAACGATTCGATAATCGCGCGGCTGCTCTGCCCCAGGTCGTTGAGCCGATAACCCAGCGCCACCCGGCGCAAAAATTCCTCGCGATCGCCTTCCAGCGGCATCAATTGCTGCACCGCTTGCACGGCTTTGTGCGCATGGCCGGTGCTGGCGTTGTCGATGGTCACGTGCAGGGTGAAATAGTAGGGATCGATGCCCAGTTCGCGGAGTTCATAGGCACTGATCAACAGGTGTAGCGGCAGTTGTTCATAGCCGAGGTTATAGCCGATCACCTCCGGCAAAAACGCCTCGCTGCAATAACCCAGCGCCAGTTGCACCGCGCCTTGCAGGTAACGTTCATCGGCGATCACGGCGCCGTCCTGCAAGCCATGCTCGGCGAGCAATTTGCGGTAGATCACCACATGATTCTGCGCCGGATTACCGTCGCCCAACTCTTCCAGATAGGTGCAAATCAGCCCGTCGAAACGCGGATCGCGCCAGTGCCGTAGCAAGCCACATAGCCAGGCGCCGTCCACCAGTTTGGTCGGGGCAACGGCCTGCAGGAAAAACAACGCATGCGCCTTGTTGCTGAAGAACTGCCGGGGCTCGCCGTTCTTACGTAGTTGCAGGTAGTCGGCGTATTGGCGAGCAACCTCGGCGCAGTGCTGCTCGACAAAGGTGTGCAGCGCCGAGAGGTCCCGTGGCATTTCCTCGGGCAGGTCCGTGGCGCGCTCAAGTTGAGCCTCCAGGAAGGTCTGGGCGAGCGTGCACTGATGCTCGGCATCGTCGCTCAGCAACAGCTGCTCGTAGGTTTGCTTCAGGCTGCCAGCACCGGGAATCGCGTGTTCATGGGCAGGCTTGGTTTCAAGTCGTGTCAGGGCAGTCATGGATGCGTCTCTCGATCGGTGGCCAGTGGCAGGACGCTCAATCAGCACGTCTCTACAGCAGCAGAGCGACACGCCCGGAGAAAAATTCCATCGACGTTGAAAACGCCCGGACAGACGGACTAGTGGGACGGCACTTGGCTTGCACGCAAGTGAATATACTCAGCGGGTGTGGACTCATCCTTCGGAGAGCAATCATGCGCACGGTTCACGTCATCGAGCCCGAACAAACCCCCGGTCCGGTCAATGTCGTCGGTGAGGCCATCACGATTCTTGCGGGCGGGGATCTGAGCAAGCCCTTTGAAATGCATATTCAGGAAGGTGTGCAAGGTGGCGGCCCACCCCTGCACTTTCATCCTTGGGACGAGGCGTTCTATGTGATCGAGGGTCGGGTGGAAGTGACGGTGGAAGGCAAATCCACCACGGTGTCGAGCGGGGGGTATGTGCATATTCCTGGCGGGGCGATTCATGCCTACAAGAACATCAGCGCCACGGCGAAGATGATTGGCGTGGTCTCTGATCCGCGCGGCGGGCAGTTTTTTGCGGCGATGGATCAACTTAATGTGCCCGAGGATCTATCGCGGATCGTTGAAGTGGCCGAGCGCTATGGCGTTACGTTTCTGGTGTAGGGGTTTCTACGGATTGATCGCGTTATCGTTCTTCGCGAGCAAGCCCGCTCCCACATTTGACCGCGTACGTCTGGACAAACCGATCAAATGTGGGAGCGGGCTTGCTCGCGAAGGCGGCCTGACAGCCAACCCGGTTTTTACGGCTGTACATCAGGCCGCGCCGCCCTTGGCCTGCTGCTCCAGATGCACCTGCAAGTCCGGATCAATACTCAGCGCCGCAGCCAGTTCATCCAGATAATTGCGTTCGGCATCCTGCTGATCATCCACCAGCATCACACTGGCCAGGTACATTTCCGCCGCCATGCCAGAATCCGTTGCCGACTGCGCCACATCGGCGGCATCCAGTGGCCGGGCCACTTCGTCATCCAGCCATTGCTGCAATTGCGGGTCGTCAGTGTGGCGGCCGATTTCAGTGCTGATCATCTGTTTTTCTGCGTCATCGATCCGCCCATCTGCCTTAGCCGCCGCGATCAATGCACGAAGGATCGCGTGGCTGTGGTCCTCGACGTCCGGGCCGGACAGCAGGTCGACGGTGCGCGGTGCCTCTTGCGGCGCCGACGCCTTACTGCGTTGCCAGGCCTGATACGCCTGGAATGCCATCATCCCGAGTGAAGCCAGCGCTGCGTAGTTTGTGCCGCCGCCCGAGCGGGTCCGGGTCGAACCGCCCATGGGCGCGCCGCCGCCCAGCAGTCCGCCGAGCAAACCGCCCAGGCCACCGCCGCCGGCACTTGACCCGGCACCGCCGCCCAACAGGCCACCGAGCAATCCACCGAGGCCACCGAGCCCGCCTTGACCCGGCGCGCCACCGCCGCCCTGTTGCGACATCGAGCCCTGGCCGGCTCGCAATAGTTGTTCGAGCAGATCGCTGGTGTTCATGACGACGTCCTCATCGATGGGAGTGATCCGGTCAGGCAACAATAGTCCTCGCAGGCGATTGCGCCACGACCGTTTGGCTGACGTGGAAGCCTTATAGTCCGGGGCTGTTACGTGGGTGAGACAGCGCTGGAGGTCGGTGGCACTTGACCTTGATTGCCGTCGGCTGCGAGTGTTCTACCCTCATTGCCCACGGGATTAACAAAAGATATGGACCCGCATCAGATTGTTGTCAGCGATGTCATCGAACCAGAGGTCGAGCACCTACTCAGCGCAGGATTAAGCGCTTTTAATCAGCAGATGTCCGGTGTCAATGACCGACAGGCATTGGCGGTAACGGTGCGTGATCCGGTCACCCATCAGGTGCTCGGCGGTGTGACTGGGCGGACGTCGCTTGGGATGCTGTTTCTTGATCTGTTTTATTTACCGGAATCCCTGCGTGGCTCGGGACTGGGGTCGCGCCTGCTCAGTGCGTATGAGGACGAAGGACGTCGTCGCGGCTGCCGTTCGGCGGTGCTTTATACCCTCAGTTTTCAGGCGCCTGAGTTTTATGAGAAGCGTGGGTGGCAACGGTTTGGCGAAGTGCCTTGTGATCCGGAGGGAACGAGTCGGGTGTTTATGAGCAAGCTGCTGTGAGGGGTGTATATCCATTATTTGGGTGATGGCGGCTATTGGTTCCGCCCTTACGGCGGGTTACTTGGAAAAGCGCCAAGTAACCAAGCGCTTTTGCCCCTTTCGTTCGGTGCCTCGTCTAGGCTCGGCATGCCCTCGCTCCGGTCCTGCTCCGTGGGCCCGCCGCCATCGGCCATCCATGGCCGGGGGCGGCTAACCCGGCATCCCTGCCGGGTTACCCACTGCGCAGAACCTGCGCTCGGCCTCACGATGGGGCGGTGCATCAAGATCAAAAGCACGGCGGCCTGCGGGCCGGCCTGATATCTGCTCACGCATTCCCCGTAACCTGATCGTTCCCACGCTCCGCGTGGGAATGCATCCCGTGACGCTCTGCGTCACCCGTGCGCAGGACGCGGGTCTTGCGTCGACAGCGGGACGCGGAGCGTCCCCGGCGGCATTCCCACGCGGAGCGTGGGAACGATCAGGCGCGGACGGGCGGGCCTGCTCGCGATGCTGTTGATCTTGCCGTTGCCGTTGCCGTTGCTTTGCTTTGGCTTCAGATCTGCCGCCCCTTTCCCAGAGGCCGAACGCAGGCGTTGCGCAGGGGGCAACCCGGCATGGATGCCGGGTTAGCACCCCCCGGCCATGGATGGCCGATGGCGGCGGGCCCCCGGAGCAATGCCGGAGTGAGGGCATGCCGAGCCACAGCGAGGCACCGAATGGAGGGGCAAAAGCGTTTGGTTACTTTGCGCTTTTCAAAGTGACCCGCTGTAAGAGCGGAACCGTCAGCGGCCGTTACCGCAGCAACGGATATGCCCCCCACCCAAGTCCACAGCGATCACCAATTTATCCAGAGTATTTTTCCCCCACACAGCTAAGATTTACAGACGGTGAACCTTATCCCCGGATATCCGGTCGATACATGCAACCTGACTTGGTTTGCCGACACCCCTCTTTGAAGGGGTGATAACCGGCTTGCTTCACTTTTTGGAGAACGCCCCCGTGATATCGACTCTACACATCGCCAGGCTCAAAGCATGGGGCGCCCATGGTTTTACCGCGACCGGCGTGGTCACCGCCTTCCTCGCCACCCTCGCCCTGCTGGAAAACCAACCGACCAACTGCCTGCTGTGGCTGGGCGTCGCGCTGATCGTCGACGGGCTGGATGGCGCGCTCGCGCGCAAGGTCAATGTCCAGTCGGTGCTGCCGAGTTTCGACGGTTCGATCCTCGACCTGGTGATCGACTACCTGACGTACGTGTTTATCCCGGCACTGTTCATCTATCGCTACGTCCCGTTGCCGGACTACACGCTGCTGCTGACCGTGTCGCTGATCCTGGTCTCGTCGCTGTTTTGCTTCTGCAACGTCAACATGAAGAGCAAGGACAACTACTTCCAGGGCTTCCCCGCCGCCTGGAACGTGGTAGCCCTGTGCCTTTACATCATCGCCCCGTCGCCATGGATCACCCTGCTCACCGTCATCGGCCTGGCGCTGTTGACCGTGACCCGGATGAAATTCCTGCACCCGTTCCGCGTGCGCAAGTTCATGCCGATCAACATTGCCGTGACCGCCATCTGGCTGCTGTGCAGCTTGTCGCTGGTGATCAACCATCCGGTCATCAACCCGATGGTCATGGGGCTTTGGCTGCTGATGTCTGCGTATTTCCTGGGGATCTGCATCTGGCGCACGGCAATGGAATGGTTCGACGGGTCGCGGCACAAGTAACCCGACATGCCTATCCATATCGTGCGACTCGGTTCACCCCGCCAGCCTGACGAAGGCTTGCGGATAGGCACGGTGCGCCGCCCGCCCCGAGGCGTGCCGAAGTCCGAGTTTGCCAGTCGGGATTTTTATGACGTCTGGCAACCGCTGCTTTCCCCCAGTGCCGAATTGGTTGCCGAGGCCAAAGCGGCGGCGGATGAGAAAGCCTGGGAGGCCTTTCGGCGCAAGTTCAAGGCTGAGATGAATCATCCCGCGCCCCACCAGTTGCTGGATCTGCTGGCCGCCCTCTCCCACCAAACCTCGCTGGCCGTTGGCTGTTATTGCGAGGAGGAGGCGCACTGCCATCGTTCGGTATTGCGGGAATTGCTGGAGATTCGAGGCGCCAAGGTCGTATAGCTGGAGGTGTGTCAGCCAGCATCAATGCTGGAGGTGATGGCCTCTTCGCGAGCAAGCCCGCTCCCACATTTGACCGAGGTCTCCAGACAAACAAGGTCCAAATGTGGGAGCGGGCTTGCTCGCGAAGGCGGCCTGACGGCCCCCCAATCCCCTACTGCGCAAAATTTCGCATGACCTGCCATTCTGTCTGACCTTACGATCAACAGACCAAGGAATGAGGTCTCACATGAACAGCCAGATTCGACGCGCAACCGCAGAGGATGCGGCAGCCATCAGCCAGGTCATCATCCGGTCGCTGCGCCAGTCCAATGCTCAGGACTATTTGCCCGAAGTCATCGCCCAGGTGGAGAAAAGCTTTACTCCCGAGGCCGTGTTCGCGTTGTTGAGCCAACGCCAGGTCTTTGTCGCGACCCTCGATCATCGTGTCGTCGCCACCGCCAGCCTGGAAGGCGACGTGGTGCGCAGCGTCTTCGTCGACCCCAGCCATCAGGCAGGCGGACTCGGCAGGCAGTTGATGGCAACGATTGAATCCGTCGCTATCGACGCAAAAATCGCCGTACTGCGCGTTCCCTCCTCCCTCACCGCTGAAGGTTTCTACAGCAAGCTGGGTTTTCGCAAAGTCCGCGATGAATTCCACGGAGCCGAACGCACGATCGTTATGGAGCGGCACCTATCGATGCTGGCGGACCGAGGCTGAGCAAAGACCGAGTCATCGTTCTTCGCGATCTCGGGGATCGGTTTGTCGTCGAGCAATGCGGTTTTTCTCAACGAATATCGCGGCTTTCATGGTTGCCATGGCGGTTCTCCTGAGTGTGCGCGTGCGCTTGAGTTCAGCACGAACACCAGCCTGCGCCGGACTGACGGACGGGAGGTTGATCATGGTCAATACTTAGGGGATTGAAGGCTTGTCGAATGACTGCACGTCGGGCAGCAAAGTCGGCCTCTGCTGACGGTTAAACAGGGACCGCCACCGGCTCGTTAACCCACGGGAGGTTTGTCATGTCTGAGCAATCGCGCTTCATGCTGGTCGCCTCGCCCCTGATGGAACACAGCCCCGCTTTCGACCGGGCCGCCGCGCTGGCCAAGGCCGAAGACGCAGCGCTGCACATCGTCGCCTTCGACTATCTGGAAGGCCTGGCGACGGCCAGTCTGGTCAATGAAAAGGCCCTGGAGCAGATGCGCCTGGGCTACGTCGAGCGCCACCGCCAGTGGCTGGAGGAACAGGCCCGGCCCTTGCGCAAAATCGGGGTGACGATCACCACGGAAGTGGCCTGGGTCGAACGCCCGCTGGAGGAAATCCTGATTCACCTCAAAGAGCAGCCGATGGACGTGCTGATCAAGGCGCTGGAGCACGAATCGCTGCTGTCGCGGCTGATGTTTACCCCGCTCGATGTGCATTTGCTGCGAGAGTGCCCAGTGCCGTTGCACTTCGTCAGCCATGCGGTGCACGCCTTGCCGCGCAAAGTGGTCGCGGCGGTCGACCCGTTCCATCGCGATGACCACTACAAAAGCTTCAACGACCGGATCCTGCACGAAGCGTCGAAGTTGGCGAGTTCCTGTAACGCTGAACTGGATGTGGTCTACGCCTATGACCTTTCCTCCATCAGCGCCGACGAATTCGGCTTCGACAACGGTTCGGCGTTTTTCTCTTCGGGCAAGGCCAAGACCGTGTTCGACTACCAGGAAGACGCGTTCCACGAACTGGCCGAGCGCAACGGCATCGCCCCGGAGCAGCGGCACATGATCATGGGCAACCCGGCCAAGGTCCTGACCCGCTACGCCGATGCCTACGACGTCGACGTGATTGTCATGGGCCGCATCGGCCATCGCGGCATGGGCCGGCTGATCGGCAGCACGGTCGAGCACCTGCTGTACAAAATGCCATGCAGCGTCTGGGTGGTGTACACCGAGCGGCTGGATGAGTGACGAAACAAGTGATCATGCCCAAAACCTGTAGGAGCCGAGCTTGCTCGCGAAAGCGGACTGTCAGGCAACATCACTGCCAACTGATACACCGTCTTCGCGAGCAAGCTCTGCTCCTACAGGGGATTTTCAGTGAACATGGATTTGGGGTACGACAGCGATCAAGTGTGGGAGCGGGCTTGCTCGCGAAAGCGGACTGTCAGGCAACATCACTGTCGACTGATACATCGCTTTCGCGAGCAAGCTCTGCTCCTACAGGGGATTTTCAGTGAACATGGATTTGGGGTACGACAGCGATCCAGTGTGGGAGCGGGCTTGCTCGCGAAAGCGGACTGTCAGGCAACATCATTGTCGACTGATACACCGCCTTCGCGAGCAAGCTCTGCTCCTACAGGGGATTTTCAGTGAGCATGGGTTGGGGGTACGACAGCGATCAAGTGTGGGAGCGAGCCTGCTCGCGATGGCGGACTGTCAGGCAACATCACCGTCGACTGGTACACCGTCTTCGCGAGCAAGCCCGCTCCCACAAGGGTTTTGCATTGACAGGTCAACGCCGGGTGATCACCACCTCCAGGTATTCACTCGGCACCACCAGCGATTTGTCGCCCGCCCGGTTCATGCGGTTGATCAGCTCGGTCAGGTCTTGCTCCAGCGCCTTGCCGCCTTCGGGAGGCAGTGCCGCAAACGCCTTGTGCAGCGGGCCGTACCAGTTGCGGAACGTGTCGATGAAATGCGCGGCCGAGCGGTAGCGGAAGTTGAAGGTCTTGCGCGTCACCTGCACCAGAAAGTCGCGCTCGTCAAAGTGCTCGTGCAGCCAGGCTTCGGTGCCCCACAGTGATGGCGGTTGGGCGCCCGGTGGCGGTGGCAAGTGGCGGCCCAGGGTCTTGAACATCTGGCCGACGAAGCCTTCGGGCGTCCAGTTGGCCAGGCCGATCCGGCCGCCAGGACGACAGACCCGCGCCAGTTCCGTGGCGGCTTTGGCCTGGTCCGGCGTAAACATCACACCGAAGGTCGACAGCACGGCATCGTAACTGGCGTCGTCGAACGGCAGTGCTTCGGCGTCCGCCACTTGAAACGTCACTTCCAGGCGTTCTGCCCTGGCCCGGTCTTCGCCGCGCTCAAGCAACGCAGGCACGTAGTCGGTGGAGGTAACGTGGCAACCACGGCGTGCGGCCGCCAGCGTCGCATTACCATTGCCGGCCGCGACGTCGAGCACGCGTTCATCGCACAGCAGGTCGCAGGCTTCGGCCAGTTGCTCGCCGACGATCTGCAAGGTGGTGCCGATCACGGCATAGTCGCCGCTGGCCCAAGAGGCCATTTGACGGTTTTTCAAGGCAGTCAGATCAATGGGTGTACTCATGAATTCCGCTCCGTTGCGGGTTGGAACGCAGCCCGGCTTATTCTGCCGTGGTCGGATCGATGATGGCCGTGACCTGGGAAATACGGTTGGCCGGGAAACCGCTCAGCCTGGCGTGCTCCTTGATCAGCTCTTCGTTGGGCGCGATGTACACGCAGTAGAGCTTGTCACCGGTGACATAACTCTGCTGCCACTGCACTTCCGGCAAATCGCGCAAGGTCCTGCAGGACTTTTGCGACGCGGCTTTCAAATCCCTTTCTGACAGTGTTCCAGCACCCGGAATCTCGCGTTCTATGACGAACTTAGGCATGGCAACCTCTCATTCTTGTTATTGATGACAGGATCGGCAGACCCTGTGTGCCAACTATCGCGCCGTGCAATGTTGGCGTCCTGCCCGATCGTCGGCCAAGGCTGTCCGATCGTCCGGAGATTTCGCGTGACGCGGCGACAGGCTCACAATCAAAAGCTACCCCGCCCACACGGGAAAACCACCATGGATGCCTTGTCCCAGACCCTGCGCGTCGTCCGCCTGGTCGGCGCGATTTTCATCAACGCCCGGTTCACCGCGCCCTGGTGCTACCAGTCGCCCAGCGCTGACACGGCAGCGCCCTTCCTGGAGCCCGGCGCCGAGCGGGTGGTGATTTTCCACTTGATCACCGAAGGCGAGTGTTACGTCGAACTGGGCAATGATCCCCCGCTGTTACTGACGGCTGGCGATGTGGTGGTGTTTCCCCAGGGCGACGCGCACCGCATGAGCTCTAAACCGGGACTGCCACCGGCCACCGGTGCGCGACTGGACGTGGTGCTGGCGCGACGTCCTCGGCAGTTGAGTTACGGCGGAGGCGGTGCGGTCACGCGGCTGGTGTGCGGCTATCTGGCGTGCGATACGCGCCTGGCGGGCATGTTGCTGACCGGTTTGCCAGCCGTGGTGAGGGTCAATGTGCGCGGCTCGAATGCCGGTATCTGGCTGGAATCGTCGGTGCGTTATGCGCTGGCCGAAGCCCGGTCGCCAAGGCCTGGCGGTGAAGGCGTGCTGGCCAAGTTGGCCGAGGTGCTGTTCATCGAGGTATTGCGCCTGTACATGCACGAACAGGGCGAAGGTCGTACCGGTTGGCTGGCGGGCGTGGGTGACCGGATTGTCGGCGCCGCCCTGAACGCGCTGCACAAAAAACCCTGTCACGCCTGGACGCTGGATGAACTGGCGCGTACGGCCGGCACTTCACGGTCGGTGCTGGCGGAGCGTTTTCAGCAACTGGTGGGGATTTCGCCGATGCAGTACCTGACGCAATGGCGGATGTTACTGGCGGCGAACCTGTTACGCAGCAGTAACAGTTCTTTGATGCGGATTGCCGAAGAGGTGGGTTACCAGACCGACACGGCGTTCAGCCGCGCCTTTCGTCGTGAGTACGGGGCGCCACCGGCGGCGTGGCGACGCAATCAGGAGAAAAAATCAATGGCCCAGGGCGCGCAGCCTGTGAGCCATTGATCTGAGCGGTCATGCGGCTGCGGGGGCTTTGGCGTCGGCCTTGGCTTCTTCCAGCAACTGCTGAATCACTTTCTCCTGCGTCTCGTAGCTGCCTTCACCAAAGTGGGTGTAACGCACCTGGCCCTTGGCATCGATCAGGTAGTGAGCGGGCCAGTACTGGTTGTCGAAGTTGCGCCAGATCGCGTAGTTGTTGTCGATGGCCACCGGGTAGGTGATGCCGAGCTTTTTCACCTGATCCTTGACGTTGGCGATGATGCGTTCGAACCCGTATTCAGGGGTGTGCACGCCGATCACGACCAGGCCATCCTTCTGGTATTTCTTCGCCCAGTCCTTCACGTACGGCAAGGTGTGCTGGCAGTTGATGCAGTCGAAGGTCCAGAAGTCCACCAGCACAACTTTGCCTTTCAGCGACTCGTTGGTCAGGGCTGGCGAGTTGATCCATTCGACCGCACCGGCCAGCGACGGCATGGCGCCTTGGGCGTTGTCCATCGAGTCCGCGCTGACCTTGCTGACGAAGTAATCGACCACTTTCGGTACGGTTTCCAACACGCTTTTCTCGACGCTGCTGACGCCTTCGGACGAGGTTCCGGCCAGCAATGTTTTATCGGCGCCGGTGGAAATCACCGCCGCCGCGGCCAGCACCGCAACACCGGTACCACGACGCAGCCAGCCGGTGACCGGGATCGACCCTTTCAAGCGATTGACCAGGCTGCGACCGAAGAAGATCAAGGTGCCCAGGGACAACGCGCTGCCCAGCCCGTACGCCACCAGCAACAGACTGGTCTGGGCGTTCGCGCCTTGCAGCATGGCGCCAGTGAGGATCACCCCGAGGATCGGTCCGGCGCACGGCGCCCAAAGCAGACCGGTTGCCACGCCAACCATGACCGAGCTCAACGGGCCGGACATTTTACGGGTGTCGGGGTCGACGCGATTGCCCAGCAGCACGAAGGGACGTGCCAGCCAGCCGCCGATCCGTGCGGAAATCAGCGACAGGGCGAACAGCACCATGACGATCAGGGCCACATGGCGACCGGTGTTATTGGCTTGCACGACCCACTCGCTGCTGACCACGGCCAGGCTGGAAATCAGCGCGAAGGTCAGGACCATGCCGCCGAGGGTGAGCAGGATCGATGACCGCGTACGGTCGACACCGGCGAACAGAAACGGCACGACCGGGAGGATGCAAGGGCTGAGGACGGTCAATATGCCGCCCAGGAAAGCGATGAGAAACATGGGATCACCTTGAAAATATGAGCGGGACGTTGCACCGCATACCCTGTGGGAGCGGGCTTGCTCGCGAAGAGGCCAGCACATCCAACCTTGATGTCGACTGACACTCCGCCTTCGCGAGCAAGCCCGCTCCCACACTGGAATTGTGGTGTTTACAGATCGGTGTTCGGGCTTCAGACCGCCTGGTTATCCAGCAACTGGCCCTGTGGAGTCCGGCTCCCGCCGTTCTCTGCAACCATCTGCCCCTGCGGCGTGCGGCTGTAACCATCCTCGGCGAGGAAGGCTCCCGCGCCCTTCTCGGCCACGGGCGTCAGTTGGAAGCAGGTGGCGCTGCCACAGCTGTTTTGCTCAACAGCGGCATTGGCGTGAGCGGCGGCACCGGCAACAGAGAAAGCGATAGCGGTCAAATAGCGGCTGACGTTGTTCATGATGTTGTTCCTGTTTCAAAGGGGGTGGGCATTGGGTGGTCGACGTACTCAGTTGTCCGAGTTGCAGTTATCAGCCACTTTGCGGTAGTCCAGGACCTGGGTTTTGTTCTGGGAATCCAGGTAGGTCAGCTGGGCATCCACCACCCCGCAGGACGAGGAAGCATCCTGTTTCAGCGACACCACTTTCTTGATATCCAGGTGCGTGCCGTAGGTGTAGGTTTTAGCGGTGACATCGGCGGCTTCGGCACGGGCGGCCAAGGTGCAGATGTTCAGTGCGGCAAACAGGCAAGCGGCGTAGATGGCTTTCGTGTTCATGGTGGTTTCCTCAAGGCTTCAATAGGTCAAATCGTTTAGTGGGCCGAGGCGGTCTGGTTTGCCTCGATGGAACCTATTAGAAGCCCGCGAGGTATCCCGTATGTGTCGGGAACAGGCGCGTGTAAATCGGTAAGTATCAAAGTGGGGCCGGGATACAGAGCGATACAAAACCGCTGAAAAATCGCGTTTTTGCGTCTGCATGTATCCACCGACAAGCCAGATACACTGCAATACAAAGGGCTGCGGGCGAACGCGCCAAGGCTCGATAGACTGTGCAACATCCCCCCTTTACAGAGGCAAGGCCCCATGGAACACGTTGATCACATTCTCATCGTGGACGATGACCGCGAGATCCGTGAGCTGGTAGGCAACTACTTGAAGAAGAACGGCCTGCGCACCACCGTGGTCGCCGATGGCCGGCAAATGCGCGCCTTCCTTGAATCGACGCCAGTGGACCTGATCGTGCTCGACATCATGATGCCGGGCGACGATGGCCTGATGCTCTGCCGCGAGTTGCGCGCGGGGAAACACAAGGCCACGCCGGTCATGATGCTCACTGCCCGCAACGATGAAACCGACCGCATCATCGGCCTGGAAATGGGCGCCGACGACTACCTGGTCAAGCCGTTCGCGGCGCGTGAATTGCTGGCGCGGATCAACGCGGTACTGCGCCGCACTCGGATGCTGCCGCCCAACCTGGTGGTCACCGAGACGGGTCGCCTGTTGGCCTTTGGGCGCTGGCAACTGGATACGTCGGCCCGGCACTTACTGGATGAGGACGGCACCATGGTGGCCTTGAGCGGCGCGGAATATCGCTTGCTGCGGGTGTTCCTCGATCACCCGCAGCGGGTGCTCAATCGCGATCAACTGCTGAACCTGACCCAGGGCCGCGACGCTGATCTGTTCGACCGTTCCATCGATTTGCTGGTGAGCCGTTTGCGTCAGCGCCTGCTCGACGATGCCCGGGAACCGGCCTACATCAAGACCGTGCGCAGTGAAGGCTATGTGTTTTCCCTGCCGGTGGAAGTCCTCGGAGCACCTTCATGAATCTCTCGATTCGCTGGCCGCGCACCCTGGCCTCACGGTTGTCGCTGATCTTCCTGATCGGCTTGATACTCGCCCAGGCACTGTCCTTCGGCGCGCAGTATTACGAGCGATACGAAAGCACCAAAAACACCATGCTCGGCAATCTGGAAACCGACGTTTCGACGTCCATTGCGATCCTCGACCGCTTGCCGGCTGACGAGCGCATGAGTTGGCTGCAA
This sequence comes from Pseudomonas sp. NPDC086251, assembly GCF_044746405.1. Classification (NCBI taxonomy): domain Bacteria; kingdom Pseudomonadati; phylum Pseudomonadota; class Gammaproteobacteria; order Pseudomonadales; family Pseudomonadaceae; genus Pseudomonas; species Pseudomonas sp. NPDC086251. The sequence continues at coordinate 78,671 of NZ_JBIVBY010000012.1, read as the reverse complement.
CAGCTGGAGCGGCGCAATTACCGCTACCTGTTGAACGAAGGCTCGCCGGGGGTTGCCATGAGTGATGCGCCCATCGCGATGACGTCGATCAAAGAGGCCATCGGCAAGGATTACCCGATGACCTTTACCGACATCCCCGGGCCGATCAAACACTTTCAAGTGCACCTGAAACTGGCGGACGGCAGCCCGGTGACCATCGACGTGCGACCCTCGATGGTGCCGTTGTCGCCGTGGTTACCCATCGTGTTGCTGGGGCAGTTGGCACTGATGCTCCTCTGCACCTGGCTGGCCGTGAGAATCGCCATTCGCCCCCTCACCCGCCTCGCCGAAGCCGTGGACACCCTCGACCCCAACACCCACCCGGTGCTGCTGGACGAAAAAGGCCCGACCGAAGTGGCCCATGCGGCCAAGGCTTTCAACGCCATGCAGGTGCGCATCGCGGCCTACCTGAAAGAACGCATGCAACTGTTGGCGGCGATTTCCCATGACCTGCAAACGCCGATTACGCGAATGAAACTGCGTGCCGAATTCATGGATGACTGCGTGGAAAAGGAAAAACTCTGGAGCGACCTCGGCGAGATGGAGCACCTGGTGCGTGAAGGCGTCGCGTATGCACGTAGCGTCCACGGCGCCACCGAAGAAAGCCGCCGCACCGACCTGGACTCGTTCCTCGACAGCCTGGTGTTCGACTATCAGGACATGGGCAAGGACGTTCAGCTGAGCGGCAAAAGCGCTACTGTCGTCGACACCCGCCCCCACGCCTTGCGCCGGGTACTGGTGAACCTGACGGACAACGCCCTGAAATTCGCCGGGGCAGCAGAGCTGTGGGTCGAAAAGCAGGCCAATGGCAGCGTCTCGGTGAAAGTCATGGACCGCGGCCCAGGCATTGCCGAAGAAGAATTGGCCCAGGTCATGGAACCGTTCTACCGCGTAGAAAACTCACGCAACCGCAGCACCGGCGGCACCGGGTTAGGGTTGGCGATTGCACAGCAACTGGCGTTGGCGATCGGGGGGTCGTTGACGTTGAGCAATCGTGAAGGGGGCGGGTTGTGTGCAGAGCTAAAGTTACCGGCGCAAAAAGCACAATGATTTTGTGCACGACAAAGATCAAGTGTGGGAGCGAGCCTGCTCGCGATGAGGCCAGCACTTCCAGCATCGATGTCGCCTGACCCACCGCATCGCGAGCAGGCTCGCTCCCACAGTAGATTTTCAGTGAACACAGGTTTTGTGCACGGCGGCGATCAAGTGTGGGAGCGAGCCTGCTCGCGATGAGGCCAGCACTTCCAGCATCGATGTCGCCTGACCCACCGCCATCGCGAGCAGGCTCGCTCCCACAGTGGATTTTCAGTGAACAAAGGTTTTGTGCACGGCAGAGATCAAATGTGGGAGCGGGCTTGCTCGCGAAGGGGTCGGTACATCCAGCATGGATATCGACTGACACTCCGCCTTCGCGAGCAAGCCCGCTCCCACATTGGGGTTGTGGGGTTTGGGAGGTTGTGTTTGGTCAAGCGACTACGCCCACCACCCCTTCCCCATGCATCTGCTGCAACAACACTAACCCGCTCTCGATAAATTCCGGCGACCCGGTGGTCCCGGCCTCCACCGCCAATCCTTCCAGCTGCGCACGTCCGTCCAGTTCGGGAAACTCGCCGATCCGCTGCAACAACCGCCATGCCAGCGGGCTCAGTTCGGAAAACTTCACGCTCCAGTCTTCGGACCGACGAACCAGCAGCAATGTTGGCTGTTCTGGAGGTGCTTCGGGCCGATGATCCGGCCCCACCCATTGCACCGGCCAGGCATACGCCAACGGCCAGGCCAGCGGCGATACCTGCAACGGTCGCTCCAGGATCAGCCGGATATCGCTGGGTGCCAACGGCTCATCCTCAGACTGTTGCAACGCCATCTCGACCCACTCGTAATGCGCCAGCTCGACCATGAACGGCGGCCAATCCCCCCCACTCAACGCCGGCGGCTCGGACGCCAGGAACTCGACGAACTCACTGGCGATCTCACCGAATTTCGGCGTGTGCGCACGGTAATCGCGCAGAAAAACCCGCATCAACGTGCGCCACTGTTCATCCCCGAGAATCTTGATCAGCACCGGAAATGTGCCGCTGAGCAGCGTCGACAGGTTCAGGAAAACCAGGTCGCGATACACCTGTGCCCGCGCCACGTCCATCTCGGCCGGCGGCGCGCAGTGGTCGGGATCGCGCAGGTAAAGCCCCATCGTGTTTTGTTGCTGAAACAGACTCGGCTTATCCACGATTCACCCCCTCGGCTTGCAGGCGGCGAATGGTCTGCAATTCGGCCACCAGTTCAGAAAACGCCGGGAAGTTGAAATCCCGCTCCAGCAACGTCGGTTGCGCGCCGAAACGGGCGTAAGCCGCCGCGAGCAACGACCAGACCACCGGTTTGACCGAGGCGCCATGGGTGTCGATTTTCAAGGTATCGGATTCATCAAAGTGCCCGGCCACGTGCATGGCAACCACCCGGCCCGAGTCAATGCCGGCCAGAAAGGTCTGCGGATCGAAACCGTGATTGATCGAGTTGACGTAGACATTGTTGACGTCCAGCAGCAGGTCGCAATCGGCTTCGCGCAGCACCGCGTTGGTGAAGGTCAGTTCGTCCATGTCCTGCTGAGGCGCGGCATAGTACGAGACATTTTCCACCGCCAGACGCCGACCCAAAATGTCCTGAGCCTGGCGGATGCGCGCGGCAACGTGATGCACCGCCTCTTCGGTAAACGGCAACGGCAGCAGGTCGTACAGGTGACCGTCATCGCTGCAGTAGCTCAAGTGTTCGCTGTACAGCGGCACCTTGTAGTGATCGAGGAAAACCCGCACCTCTTGCAGAAACCCGACGTCCAGCGGCGACGGGCCACCCAGTGACAGGGACAGGCCGTGACAGGACAACGGATAACGCTCGGCCAGGGCACGCAACGCATGACCATGGGCGCCGCCGATGCCGATCCAGTTCTCCGGCGCGACTTCCAGAAAATCGAAGTCACCCACCGGGGCGGCTTGAAGGTCTTTCATTAAACCGCGACGCAGGCCGAGCCCGACGGTGGCCTTCGTTGATGTGTGAGAGGTCTGCATGATGTCGATCTCAGGGTTGCCAGTTCGGAATCACAGTTAACCGAAGCGGTGTATCGGGACTGTGTTCCGGTCCGGCAGAAAATCGCAGCGGTTGTATCGTCGGCGGGCCTGTACACACTGTGATACAGACCCGCCGTCAGGGTTACGCCAGGTCGTATTTTTCACGCACCAGATGGCCGATGCCGATGCGATCGAGCACGTTCATCGGGCACAGGAAGGTCACGCGCACGGTGCCCGGCAAGCGGCTGATGTCGATCGAGCCGGTGATGGTCGCGCGGTTGAGCACTTCGTCATACGGCAGGCCGGTGACCGAAGCCGCACGTTTCAAGCCGTTCTCCACCGCGACGTTGAGGTTTTCGCCGCTGCCGATAAAGGTGATCGGTCCGCTCTGCTCGATCTCGTGTTGGCCCCAGCGCTCGCCCAGCTCACGGACGTTGGCCCGTTGCTCAGCGTTCATCGGGCGCGCCATCGGTGGCAGGTCATCGAGGTTTTGCAGGAGGATCGGGCCTTCCAGCGTGAAGTTTTTCACTACCTCGACCACCACTTCGGTTTCCCCGGAGCAATCCGTGGCGTGCCCGGCGATCTCGCCGTTGCCCTGCTGCGCGTGCATGTCGCCCATGTACACCCCGGCGCCCGGCACTTTCACCGGGCAAATCAGCACGCAGCCTTCGCGGATCGAGTTGGTGTCCATGTGGCCGTCGGTCTTGGCCGCGTGCAGCGCTTCGCGGGTCATGCCGAAACGGTGTGGCGCATTGATCAGGTACTGGCCGAAATCGGCGCAGTTGTGCGAATCGGGCAGGTCCCGGGACGGCGTGGTGCCGATGTTGCCAAGGAACGGGCGCATGTGCGCCGCGACGCCAGGGATGTCAGCGCGAGCCAGGGACAGGATCGAATGCTGGGCGGCGAATTCCGGCAGTGCGGACATTTCGGAGGCATTGCCGGCCAGTTGATTGGCGACGTCCTGATTGACGGTCAGGCTGACCTGATTCTGCGCGTCGAACACGATCACGTAGCCGTGGCTGAAGCGGAACGCGCTGACTTCGGCGCCACAGTTGTTACAGCGGATCGACTCTTCGCCGATACCTTCGACATGGCTGGCCGGGTGTTCGGTGCCGCACTTGGCGCAGAATTTGGAGACGAACGGATCGCCGTTGTAGCGCCCCTCGACGAATTGCATGACCCCGGACGAGGTCGCCAGCGAGGTTACGCGCATGCTTTTGATCTTGATGGCGATCGCATCGCCGACTTCCGCCCCGGCGATGGCCACCGGTTGCGTCACTTCATGGCCGCCCTCGAAGGCCGGCGTGATCATCGGCCCCCAGCAGCCCGGCGGCGTGCCAGTGATCAGCGTGCCGCCGTCGGCCAACGGACCGAGCATCGGCTGGCTCGGGCCGATGATGCCGTTGGTGTAGTGATCGACCCGCAGGCGATTCACTGGCGTGGCGTTGAGGGTGGGTTGAGACACCAGCGTTGTCATTGTGGTCCCCTTGACCGCATCAGGCGCGGAACAGTGGCAGAAGCGAACGGCCGCCTGTTGCGACGGCCTGGAAAGGGTCTCGGTCGCCCCGATTGCAGGGCGCCAAAACGGCCTTCACAGTTCAGCGCAGGTTTGTATCTGGTCTGTGTTCGGCAGTGCCCCTGTGTTGAGCGAGACTGTATCGAAAGGCCGGTTAGATACAGTGAGATACACAACACCAACCCTTGTAGGAGCGAGGCTTGCCCGCGAAGGCGGCGTGTCAGTCGACAACGATGTTGCCTGATACTGCGCCTTCGCGGGCAAGCCTCGCTCCTACAAGGGTTGGTGTGATGGCTTTCGTCGCTCCAGGCTGCGGTGCGCGGGGCCCGGACTAAACTTAATGCACGCAGGACGTGCACAGCGTCCTGTTCATTCCCACGACCACCGCCCAGTGGCGAACACCCAGGTCAACCACGCCTCTGGACCGTGATCCTGCTGAAGGAGCACACGTGATGGACGAGGCCAGACTCAACGATTTCATGGGCAAGCTGGTGAACGACATGGGCGGCGCGGCGATGCTGGCCAATGTCATCCTCGGCGAAGAGCTCGGACTGTACCGGGCCATGGCCGACAGTCAGCCAATCACCCCTGAATCACTCGCCGACAAAACCGGCTGCAACACCCGCCTGCTGCGCGAATGGCTCAGTGCCCACGCGGCCTCCGGTTACATGGAACATCGCGACGGCCAGTTCCGCCTGCCCGAAGAGCAAGCCCTGGCGTTGGCCATCGAAGATTCGCCGGTTTACATCGCCGGCGGAATCGGCGTGGTGGCGTCGTTTTTCCATGACAAGGACAAACTGATCAACGCCATGCGCGGCAACGGCGCCCTCGCCTGGGGCGATCACCATCCGTGCATGTTCAGCGGCACGGAACGTTTCTTCCGTCCCGGCTACAAGGCGCATTTGATTGCCGAGTGGCTGCCAGCCCTGGAGGGCGTCGTCGCCAAACTGCAAGCCGGCGCCAAAGTGGCGGACATCGGCTGCGGCCATGGCGCCTCAACGGTGATCATGGCCCAGGCGTTCCCGGACTCGCGGTTTGTCGGGTTCGATTACCACGCACCTTCCGTCACCGTCGCCACCCAGCGCGCCGAAGAAGGCGGTGTGTCCGGACGTGCGCGGTTCTTCCAGGGCACGGCAAAAAGCTATCCCGGCGACGATTATGACCTGGTCTGCTACTTCGACTGCCTGCACGACATGGGCGACCCGGTGGGCGCGGCGCGGCACGCCTATGACTCGCTGAAACCGGACGGCACGGTGCTGCTGGTGGAACCGTTTGCCAACGATTCGCTCGATGACAACGTTACCCCTGTAGGCCGGTTGTTCTATGCCGCTTCGACCTTCATTTGCACACCGAACTCGCTGTCCCAGGAAGTCGGCCTCGGGCTCGGCGCCCAAGCGGGCGAGGCACGGTTGCGCAAGGTCTTTACCGAGGCAGGCTTCAAGAGTTTCCGCCGGGCCACGGAAACACCGTTCAACCTGATTCTGGAGGCACGTAAATAACCGCAAACCGCTGATGGCTATTGTAGGAGCTGTCGAGTGAAACGAGGCTGCGATCCTTTGATCCTGGCTTTTTAAAAGATCAAAAGATCGCAGCCACGTTTCACTCGACAGCTCCTACAGGGGACTGTGTTGTGAATGTGCCCAGTGAGCGGCAAATGTTACCCTGCAAGCCATCAAGGCCTTGCGGAGTGTTGAACATGCTCGACAGCCCCTTACGCGAACAACTCGATCGGCTCCAGCAGCTGATGGCCGATCAACCGTTTGTGGTCCTGACCGGCGCCGGCATCAGTACGCCGTCGGGCATTCCGGACTACCGCGATAACCAGGGCGTGCGGCGTGGCCGGCAACCGATGATGTATCAGGAATTCCTCTCGGCGCCTGAATCCCGGCGCCGCTATTGGGCGCGGGCGATGCTTGGCTGGCCGCGAGTGCGCCAGGCCCAGCCGAACGTGGCGCACGAGGCTCTGGCCAGCTTGCAAAGTGCGCGGCAGATCAGCGCGCTGATTACCCAAAACGTCGACACCTTGCACGATCAGGCCGGCAGCCACGACGTGATCGAACTGCATGGCAGCCTGCATCGGGTGCTGTGCCTGGACTGCGGCCAGCGCAGCGAACGGGATTCGATCCAGCGCCTGATGGAAACGCAGAATCCCTACCTGGCCGGGGTTGATGCGGTGCAGGCACCCGATGGTGACACCTTGCTCGACGCCGCCTTTGAAGCGCGCTTTCAAGTACCCCACTGCCCGCATTGCGCGGGCGAACGGATGAAGCCGGACGTGGTGTTTTTTGGCGAAAACGTGGCGCAGGCCACGGCCGCCAAAGCGATGGCGGCGGTGGAAAAAGCGGCCGGGTTGTTGGTGGTCGGGTCTTCGCTGATGGCGTATTCGGCGTTTCGGTTGTGCCGGGCAGTGGCGGATCAGGGCAAGCCGTTGATGGCGATTAACCTGGGCAAGACCCGGGCGGATGACATCCTTGATCTGAAAATCGAAGGCTCCTGCGAACGGTTGCTGCCATTACTGGCACAGCACCTTTCATCCTGATCACCTAAAACCCTGTGGGAGCGGGCTTGCTCGCGAAGACGGTGGGTCAGTCGACACTTAATTGACTGACCCACCGCTTTCGCGAGCAAGTCGAATCGTCGCACCGCCGCTCCCACATTGGTTTTGTGTTGAACATCAGGATTGTGTTCAGTGCATACCAAGGTTTTCTTCCTTGAGAATATCGAACAACGCCTGCGCCGCCGCCGACAGCTCAACCCCGGGTTTGGTCAGCACCCCGATCGCCCGCTCCACCACCGGGTCGCGCAAGGTGATGCAGCGTGCGCCCAGCTCGCGCATCTGCCCGGCGCACAGGGCCGGCACCGCGCTCACGCCGAGGCCGCTGGCGACCATTCTGCCGACCGTCGCCAACTGGTGACTTTCAAACTCCACCGGCAATTTCATCCCCCGTGCCTGCAAGTGCTCTTCGAGCATGACCCGCACCGTCGACGGGCGCTGCAAGGTGATGAACGGTTCCTTGAGCAAGGTCTGCCAGTCGATGTCGTCCAGTTCGGCTAACTTGGAGTCGTGTGGCACCACCGCCACAAACCGGTCCATGTACAGCGGCGTGAATTCCAGTGACGAACTCTGGGTCGGCTCAAACGCCACTCCCAGCTCAACCTGCCGATCCCGCACCATCTCCAGCACTTGCTCGTTGATCACGTCATTCACCGTGACATTGACCTTGGGGTAACGCGCACGGAAAATCCTCAGGATCGGTGGCAACAGGTTGCCGGCAAACGACGGCATCGCCGCCAGGGTCACGCGGCCGCGTTGCAGGGTAAAACGCTGACGCAGTTCATCCTCGGCGTTGTCCCAATCGGCGATCAGTCGGCGCGCCAAGGGCACCAGCGACTCACCCTCAGGCGTCAGCGCCACGTTGCGCGTATTGCGGGTGAACAGCCGACCGCCCAAGCCCTCCTCCAGCGCCTTGATGGTCAGGCTCAACGCCGATTGCGACAGGTGCAACCGCTCGCAGGCCACGGCAAAACTCAGGCTCTGGGCCACGGCCAGGAATGCGCGGATCTGCTTGACTGTCATGTACGATTTGCTCCAGTAATCAGGAGCCCGGCTGACCCGCGATGGCCTCCTTGAAATTGCCATCGCGAGCAGGCTCGCTCCCACAGGGGTTATTGTTGAGGTTTATCTATCAATCAACCTTAAAAATCAACTTAACAAATGAATACTCCGGCGAGACACTCCATCCCATTCGGCTAGCCAGCCGCCCACAAAGAATAAAAGAGGTGCATATGGCAGGTTTCGACAAGCGTGTGAGTTCCTACGAGGAAGCTCTGGCAGGTCTTGAAGACGGCATGACCGTGATCGCCGGTGGCTTCGGCCTGTGCGGGATCCCGGAAAACCTCATCGCCGAGATCAAGCGCAAAGGCACACGTGACCTCACCGTGGTGTCCAACAACTGCGGCGTCGACGGTTTCGGCCTCGGCGTACTGCTGACAGACCGCCAGATCAGCAAAGTGGTGGCTTCCTACGTCGGCGAAAACAAACTGTTCGAAGAACAGCTGTTGAAAGGCGAAATTGAAGTTGTCCTGACCCCCCAAGGCACCCTCGCCGAAAAAATGCGCGCAGGCGGTGCCGGCATCCCGGCCTTTTTCACCGCTACGGGCGTCGGCACTCCGGTTGCCGAAGGCAAGGAAGTGCGCGAATTCCACGGTCGCAAGTACCTGATGGAAGAATCCATCACCGGTGACTTCGCCATCGTCAAAGGCTGGAAAGCCGACCATTTCGGCAACGTCATCTATCGCCACACCGCCCAGAACTTCAACCCGCTGGCTGCCACCGCCGGCAAGATCACCGTGGTCGAAGTCGAAGAAATCGTCGAACCCGGCGAGCTGGACCCGGCGCAGATCCACACCCCTGGCATCTACGTCGACCGGGTCATTTGCGGCACGTTCGAAAAGCGCATCGAACAGCGCACCGTGCGTAAGTGATCCCCTGCCCCCGGACCGAATGAAGGAATAACAACAATGGCACTTTCCCGCGAACAAATGGCTCAACGCGTCGCCCGCGAAATGCAGGACGGCTTCTACGTGAACCTCGGCATCGGCATTCCGACCCTGGTCGCCAACTACATCCCGGAAGGCATGGAAGTCATGCTGCAGTCGGAAAACGGCCTGCTCGGCATGGGTCCTTTCCCGACTGAAGACACCATCGATGCCGACATGATCAACGCCGGCAAGCAAACAGTGACCGCCCGTATCGGCGCGTCGATTTTTTCCTCGGCCGAGTCCTTCGCGATGATCCGCGGTGGCCATGTAGACCTGACCGTGCTCGGCGCCTTTGAAGTCGACGTGCAAGGCAACATCGCCTCGTGGATGATTCCCGGCAAACTGGTCAAGGGCATGGGCGGCGCGATGGACCTGGTCGCTGGCGCGGACAACATCATCGTCATCATGACCCACGCGTCCAAGGACGGTGAGTCCAAGCTGTTGTCGCAATGCAGCCTGCCGCTGACCGGCGCCGGGTGCATCAAGCGCGTGCTGACTGACCTTGCGTATCTTGAAATCGAAAACGGCGCGTTCATCCTGAAAGAACGTGCACCGGGCGTCAGCGTCGAAGAGATTGTCGCCAAGACCGCCGGTAAACTGATCGTGCCGGATCACGTGCCGGAAATGCAGTTCGCTGCCCAGTGAGGAATCATTCCATGCAAGAAGTCGTCATTGTTGCCGCCACGCGCACCGCGATCGGCAGTTTCCAGGGTGCCCTGGCCAATGTTTCTGCGGTCGACCTGGGCGCTGCGGTCATCCGCCAGCTGCTGGCACAAACCGGCCTGGACCCGGCCGAAGTCGATGAAGTGATCATGGGCCAGGTGTTGACCGCCGGTGCCGGGCAAAACCCTGCGCGCCAGGCGTCGATCAAGGCCGGCCTGCCCTTCGCCGTTCCCGCCATGACCCTGAACAAGGTCTGCGGTTCGGGCCTGAAAGCCTTGCATCTGGCCACACAGGCGATTCGCTGCGGCGATGCCGAGGTGATCATTGCCGGCGGCCAGGAAAACATGAGCCTGTCCAACTATGTGATGCCGGGCGCCCGCACCGGTCTGCGCATGGGTCACGCGCAAATCGTCGACACCATGATCAGCGACGGCCTGTGGGATGCCTTCAACGATTACCACATGGGCATCACCGCTGAGAACCTGGCGGACAAGTACAGCCTGACCCGCGAACAACAGGATGCCTTCGCCGCGGCCTCGCAGCAGAAAGCCACGGCCGCCATCGAAGCCGGGCGTTTTGCCGATGAGATCACGCCGATCCTGATTCCTCAGCGCAAGGGCGACCCGCTGTCCTTCGCCACCGACGAACAGCCGCGGGCCGGCACCACTGCCGAAGCGCTGGGCAAACTGAAACCGGCCTTCAAGAAGGACGGTTCGGTGACGGCCGGTAACGCCTCGTCGCTGAACGACGGTGCCGCTGCCGTGATCCTGATGAGCGCCGAGAAAGCCAAGGCTTTGGGCCTGCCGGTACTGGCGAAAATCGCGGCCTACGCCAATGCTGGCGTCGATCCGGCGATCATGGGCATCGGCCCAGTCTCGGCCACTCGCCGTTGCCTGGACAAGGCCGGCTGGTCCATCGACCAGCTGGACCTGATCGAAGCCAACGAAGCCTTCGCCGCACAATCCCTGGCGGTCGCCAAGGACCTGGAATGGGACCTGAACAAGGTCAACGTCAATGGCGGCGCCATCGCCTTGGGTCACCCGATCGGTGCGTCGGGTTGCCGGGTGCTGGTGACGTTGCTGCATGAAATGATCAAGCGTGACGCCAAGAAAGGCCTCGCCACCCTGTGCATCGGTGGTGGTCAGGGCGTGGCATTGGCGATCGAACGGGCGTAAGCCCACCGCGTTCAACAGACTGCGCGGGGACCCACGAAGAACCGCCGCAGCCTGGCAACACACCCGGTCCGATTCACGTCGCACCGGGTTATGGCGCTGAATGAAGTGTCAGGCGAATTTCACCAGGTTCAGCGTCGGCAAAGGACCGCCTGGAAACTGCACCAGCTTCGCTCCAACGCTCAAGTCCCCGAGATCGATCCCGAAGAACCCCAACTGATCAATCAGTGCGGCCACTTGCGCTTTCGCGTCGGCATCGTCGCCGGACAAGAACAGCACTCGCTTCCCGCCCTCTGCCGCCGGATCGCTGTCGAGAAAACGCGCCTGAAGGTGATTGAACGCCTTCACCACCCGCGCGCCCGGCACCCATTCGGCAAACACTTCGCTGGACGTCCGTCCCTGCAAATCCACCGCCTTGAATGATGGCGACTCGATCGAGTTGTTGGCGTCGATGACGATTCGCCCGCCGAAATCCGGCAGACCGGCCAGTGCGGTCGGCAACTTCGACCAGTTCACTGCCACCAGCACCATCGGCTGTGCGGCGGCTTCTTCACGGGTTCCGGCGCGAGCCTTTGGCCCGAGTTCGGCGACCAGCGACGCCAGGGTTTGCGGGCCGCGACTGTTGGCGATGACCACTTCAATGCCTTGACGCGAGAGTGCTCTGGCGAAGGCTGCGCCGATTGCGCCGGCGCCGATGATTCCGATAGTACTCATGGTTGTTCACTCCGAGGGTTGTCGTTGGAGTGAATACTGCGCTTGCCATTAGGTCTTGGTTAGCCGGTAATGACTTGAATAATCTTCAAGCATTGCTAGCAGGTGTTTGCCATGGAAACCCTCGCCAACCTCGAATCCTTTGTCCGCAGTGCCGAAACCGGAAGCTTCTCCGCTGCCGCTCGCTTGCTGGCACTGACGCCCGCGGCGGTCAGCCGCAACGTGGCAATGCTGGAACGCAACATCGGTGTGCGGCTGTTCCAGCGCTCGACGCGCAAATTGTCACTGACCGAAGCCGGCGAAAGCTTCCTGGCCAGCATCGGCGGCAATTTGCAGGCGTTGCAAGCGGCAATCAGCGCCGTGGCCAGCGACCGTGGCGAACCGGCCGGGGTACTCAAGGTCAGCCTGGCACCGACGTTTGGCATCGGTCATATCCTGCCGCTGCTGCCGGCGTTTCTGGCGCGCTACCCGCTGATTCGACCTGAATGGCACTTCGAAAACCGTCCCGTGGATTTGATTGCCGAGGGCTACGATGCAGCCATCGGCGGCGGCTTCGAATTGACGCCGGGGGTCATCTCCCGAACATTGGCGGCGGCACATGTGGTGGCCGTGGCTTCCCCGGCCTACCTGGCCACACGCACGTTGCCCGAGCGTCCGGAGGATTTGTCACGGCATAACGGCATCGTGATGCGCGGCACCCGCACCGGACGGATCCGCCAGTGGATCATGCGCGACGGGGCGGGCCATGACGCGCCGGCCAGCCTCAACGAACACATCGTCCTCAATGACCCGGCGGCCATGCGCGAGGCGGCGATTCTCGGGTTGGGTGTGACGCTGCTGGTGTTGCCCGATGTGCTGGCCAATATCCAGCGCGGCGAACTGGTGCGCCTGCTGCCTGACTGGTATGGCGATGCGGGGCCGATCTCGCTGTACTACCCGAGCCGGGCGTTGATGCCAGCCAAGACCCGGGTGTTTGTTGATTTTGTGGTGGATGCGTTTAAGAGGTAGACCGCGTTATCGTTCTTCGCGAGCAAGCCCGCTCCCACATTCGACCGCATTCTTCTGTGAGAACTCGGTTTAATGTGGGAGCGGGCTTGCTCGCGAAGAGGTCCGAACAATCACCCCAAAAATTGCAGGATCAACCAACTATTCGCCCCACTGATCACCCCAAACAACCCCCACGCCAACACCCGCGTCGGCAGTCGATTGACAAACGGCCCCATCAGCTTCTGATCGTTGGTCATGCGAATCAACGGATACAAGGCAAACGGCAACTGCAGGCTCAACACCACCTGACTCAACACCAGCAGCTTGCCCACCGCGTTATCGCCCATCAGCCAAACCCCAATGAACGCCGGGATCAGCGCCAGCCCACGGGTAATCAAACGCCGTTGCCAGCACGGAATCCGCAGGTTCAGGAACCCCTCCATGATCACTTGCCCGGCGATGGTCCCGGTGAAGGTCGAACTCTGCCCCGAGGCCAGCAACGCCACGCCGAACAGCACGCTGGCCAAGGCCCCGCCCACCAATGGATCGAGCAAGTGATAGGCATCCTGAATGTCCACCACATCGGTATGCCCGCTGGTGTGGAATGCCGCCGCCGCAAGGATCAGGATCGCAGCGTTGACCAGCAGCGCCAGGGCCAGCGAGCCGATGGTGTCGATGCGCGCCAGTTTCACCGCGTCCTGCTGGCTGGCCAGGTCCTTGCCGATCATCCGGGTTTGCACGATCGAGGTGTGCAAGTACAAGTTATGCGGCATCACCGTGGCCCCGAGGATCCCGATGGCCAGGTACAGCGGCGCGGCATCGCCGATGGCGGAGAGTGACGGCGTGAAACCCCGGGCAACGTCCGGCCAGTAGGGTTTGATCAGCAGCAACTCGACGAAGAAACACGCGCCGATGGTGCCCACCAACACCAACATGATCGCTTCCAGTCGGCGGAATCCACGGTTTTGCAGGGCCAGCACCAGCAGCGTGTCGAACGCCGTCAGCGCGATGCCGACGGTCAGCGAACAGCCCAGCAACAAATGGAACGCCAGGGCGCAACCGAGCACTTCGGCGAGGTCGGTGGCGATGATCGAGATTTCCGCCAGCACCCATTGGGTCCGCGCGGTCCGTGGGCTGTAGCGCTCACGCGATAACTGCGCCAGGTCCCGCCCGGTGGCGATGCCCAGGCGCGAACACAAACACTGCACCACCATCCCCGCCAGGCTCGCCAGCAACACCACGAACAATAAGCTGTAGCCAAAGCGCGACCCGGCCTCGATCGCGGTCGCCCAGTTGCCCGGGTCCATGTAACCGATGGACACCAGCAAACCGGGACCGGCAAAACGCAGCAGCCGCTGGAAGAACGACGCGCGGGGATCGACGGCAACACTGCCGGCCACTTCCGGCGGACAGAACGGCGCGGTGGCGACTCTGGGCAAACTGAATTTCACGCAAAACATCCGTCAACAGGTGGGAGGGCCCAGCTTAGACGTTTCGCCGATCCCGGTGTACCCACACCCCTTGTAGGAGCCGAGCTTGCTCGCGAAGACGGTCCGACAGTCCATTTGATGTTGGATGTGCCGCCGTCTTCGCGAGCAAGCTCGGCTCCTACAGGGATAGAGGCCACCAGCGTGCTTTGTATACAAAATCGCGACATCCATAGAGCAATCATTCGCGCGCAATGCTAACGTTGCCGCCTCACTCAGGTCGGAGGTGCGTGCGTGCTGATGCTTAAACTGCTGGTCATTCCAGGATTTCTCCTGCTGATTTCCCTGGCCGGTAAGCGCTGGGGGCCCAGCGTGGCCGGCTGGTTATCGGGCTTGCCAGTGGTGGTCGGGCCGATTCTGTTCTTCCTCGCCATCGAACAGGGTGAGGTGTTCGCCGCCCAATCGGCGACGGCGGCGCTGTCGGCAATGTTCGCGATGATTGCCTTCTGCGTGACCTACGCCCAAGTCGCACAACGGGCCGGCTGGCCATGGGCGTTGATCATTTCGTTGCTGGTCTGGGCCACGGTGGCCGTTGTTCTGTCATTGATTCCCGCGTCCCTGACGTTCTCGGTGATCGCCGCTTCCATCGCGCTGCTGGCGGCGCCTTACTTGTTTCCCGCGGTGCAGCCTATCGTTTCAGGCCCGGCGCCGAAGTCCGACAAACTGCTGCTGCGCATGGTCGCCGGCGCCCTGCTCACCCTCGCGGTCACCTTGCTCGCCAGCACCGTCGGCGATCGCTGGAGTGGCCTGCTCGCGGTGTTCCCGGTGCTCGGCAGCGTGATGGCGGTGTTCTCCCAGCAAACTCGCGGTTCGGCGTTTACCGCCGCGTTGCTGCGAGCCACCGCCACCGGGATGTATTCGTTCGCGGCGTTCTGCCTGGTAGTGGCGCTGGCATTGCCCGGCATGGGCCTGAGCGCGTTCGCCCTCGGCGTCGCGGTGTCGGTGGCAATGCTCGGAGTGACCAAGCGATTGCTGGCCAAACCGGCGAACCCGGTGGCGGACGCTGGACGTACGGCAATCAAACGCTAAGCTGCTTGATGTCATCGGGCCAGGATGGTCGCCCGCTCTTTACGCTGAAGGAACAGACATGACTCAGCTCCGAAACGCCCGATCGGCCACGGCTGTCGGCGTGATTGCGATTTTGCTCTGGTCTTCCCTGGCATTGCTGACCACCCTCACCGAAGGCATTCCGCCCTTTGAGCTGATGACGCTGGGCTTCGGCGTGGCCTTCCTGGCGAGCCTGATCATTTTGGGCCGACGCGGATGGGCCGGCTTCAGCAGTTGGCGACAACCCTGGAGCGTTTGGGCGACGGGGTTCGTCGGAATTTTCGTTTATCACGCGTTGTATTTTTTCGCGCTCAAGGCGGCCCCCGCCGCCGAAGCCAGCCTGATCAACTACCTTTGGCCGCTGTTGCTGGTGTTGCTTTCGGCGTTCTCGGCCGGAGAAAAACTGCACAAGCGGCAAATGCTCGGCGCGCTGCTGGGCCTGGCCGGCACGGCGTTTATCATGCAGCAACACACCCCGAGCGCAGCCGTCGCGCTGCCCATCGCCGGTTATCTCGCCGCGTTCGGCTGTGCGCTGATCTGGGCGGGTTATTCGGTGGTCAACCGCCGTTTCAGCGAAGTGCCCAGCAGCACCATCGGCGGGGTCTGTGGCCTGGTCGCCGTGGCCGGACTGGTCTGCCACCTCGCGATCGAAACCACGGTGCGGCCCGACTTCAGTCAATGGACGGCGATTATTGTCCTCGGCCTCGGACCGGTCGGGCTGGCGTTTCTTGCCTGGGACCACGCCACCAAGCACGGCAGTCTGGCGACGCTTGGGGCACTGTCCTACCTGGCACCGCTGATTTCCACGTTGCTGCTGATTACTGTTGGTCGCAGCCATGCCAGCCCGATCCTGATCATCCCGGCGTTGCTGATCATTGCCGGTGCCGTGATCGCCACGTCGAGCTCCACCACCAAAGTGCCGATCACACGTTCGATTGTTTCGAACGAGTAGAACAACAAGTCTGCACGTCAATCGAACAGGTTTCCGCCAACATCAACCTCAGTTCACACCCATCACTGACTGAGGCCTACACCATGAAGTTGTTCTTCCACCCTTCGCCGAACCCGATGAAAGTCGCCCTGCTGCTCGAAGAATTGCAAACGCCTTACGAGCTGATCGGCGTCGACACCTTCAAGGGCGAGCAGCACCTGCCCGCCTTTTTGGCAATCAACCCGAACGCCAAAGTGCCGGCTCTGGTTGACGGCGACGCGACTGTTTTCGACTCCCACGCCATCCTGCTGCACCTGGCGCAAACCCATCAGCGCTTTCTGCCAACCTCCACTGCCGGCAATGCCGAGTTGCTGTCGTGGTTGATGTTCATCGCCACCGGCCTGTCGCCATTCTCTGGCCAGGCCGTGCATTTTCTGCACCACGCCCCGGAAGACCTGCCGTACGCGAAAAACCGCTACCTCAAGGAAGTCGAACGCCACTACCGCGTACTCGACCAGCGCCTGGCCGATCATCAGTACCTGGCCGGCGACACCTACAGCATCGCCGACATGGCGCTGTGGGGCTGGGCCAGTTACGCGCCGTACGTCCTCGGCGAAAACGGATTGGCGGCGTACCCCAACGTCAAGCGCCTGTTCGATGAAATCAGCGCCCGCCCGGCCGCCCAACGTGCCCAGGGTTTGAAAGAGAAACTGGTGCTGAAGGCTGAATTCGACGAAGAAACCCGTCGCAACCTGTTCCCGCAGAACCAGGCGCAGTAACCCTATAGCAGGTTCGGGAGCTGCTACAGATCGTATTCCATGGGATGATCGCCCTCAAAGCGCGACCATCCCTGGAGATTTCGAATGTCACTGTTGAGTAAAAACGCCATTGTCCTGTTGCTGACGGTGGCTGCCAGCCTGGGGGCGTTGAATGCGCAAGCGGCCAAGGCCACTTCCAGCGATTCCGCGCCGGCACAAAAAGTCTCGATGCTGGGCGGCAAGTTCAAGTTCACCCTGCCCAAGGGCTTCATTGCCAACCCATTGCCCGCCAGCCCGACGGGCGCGACCGGCACCATGTACACCAACGAGACCACCAAGACCGTGGTGATCGCCGCCGAAAACAACCTCCCGCCCGGTGTCACCGTCAAGGACAACGACGGCACGTTTCTCGACGAAACCGTGGCCGACTTCGACGCCTCGCAACGCAAGGCGCTTCCGGATTTCAATAAGCTGAGCGAAAAAAGCCTGACCCAAAAAGGCACCGGGCTGGGGCTGCGACAGGTCGACAGCACCGCCACGCAGGGTGGCGGCGTCACCCTCAACACCACGCTGATGGCGGCGTCCGGCACCCGCATGGCCGTGGTTCAGGTGATTTCCCGCCCCGGCGACATGGCCGCCCACGAAACCTTGATCAAACAGCTGGTCAGCGGCAAGTGAGACTCAGGGATTGAGGCGCTGCAACCAGGCGCTCAAGTCCTGCATCTCGGCGCCGCTGATGCTATGACCTACGCCAGGGTAGGCGTGGAATTCAGGCTTGAGTGACAGGCTCTGCAACAGGCTGACGGCGTCGGTGCCATCGGTGTAGGGCAAGCGTTTGTCCGCCGTGCCATGACCAATGAAAATCGCCAGTTGCTGGCGTTTTTCATCCGGTTTGAGCTCGGACTTGAGCACCGGCAAAATCCGCCCGCTCAACGCGGCAATCCCGCCCACCGCCTCGGGGTGACGCAAGGCGACCTCGTAGGACATTATCGCGCCCTGGCTGAAACCCACCAGGAAAACCTTGGCCGGGTCCGTGTGATATTTCTTCGCGGCTTGTGCGATGAAATCCAGCAGCGCCTGGCCGCTGCTCTTCAAATCATCCGTCTCGCCGTTATAGGCACCTTCGCCTTTCTTGCGAAACCACTGGTAACTGCCCTCTTCCATCACCATCGGTGCCCGCACCGACAGGTAGTTGTAGGACGCGGGCAGTTCATCCTTGATGCCAAACAGATCCTGCTCGTTACTGCCGTAACCGTGGAGGAAAATCACCAGGGGTTGATTGTTCGATTGGGTATTGGTCTGCTCCAGGTACTGAAGCGGTAAATCGGTTTGCAGCGGGGTTTGAGCGTGGACGGCGGCGGATGCCAGCAGCGTCAGCAGAGCGAGAAACTTCAACATAAACCTTCCTTCACGGCGCGCAGGATTCGGGGCAGAGCCTAACACTGCGAGACAGGCAGGGACATTTGCATTGCTGCGGATGCCGCCATCGCGAGCAGGCTCGCTCCCACAGGGGAATGCATTTCAAATGTGGGAGCGAGCCTGCTCGCGAAGAGGCCCTGAGGTGCGCTGAAAATTCCGGGATTAATCGTTGATCAGTTTGCCAACCCGAATCGGCTCGCGCCCCGCGACTTTCGCCTGCCACGTACCCGGCTGGGTGTAGCGACCGCGATCAATGGCAAACAGCACACCGCTGGTTCCGGCGCACACCGTCGTGACCCGATCGTTCAACGGGTCGACCACTTCAAACAGCGCATCGCCCTTCTCCACCCACTCTCCGGAATCACGCAGGAAACTGACCACGCCATGATGCGGCGCGAACAGATATTCGGTGCCTTCGAACGGCATGCCTTCGCAGCATTCGCTCGGTGCCGCCGGCCAGGTGCCGTTGATGAAGCCCTGCTCGGCAAGAAAGCCCAGGATCGCCTCGCAATTGGCCTGGGCCTGATCGACGCGGGTGTCGCCCATGCTGCCCAGCTCCAGCGTTGTTGCCAGGTTGGCCGGTGGAATCGCCGCCTCGGGGAAGGCCCGTGCCAGGCGCAGCCACGGCGACGAGCATGACTCGTCGAACGAGCTGCCGCCGGAATCTTCACACAGCAAAGCAACACCGGCCTTCAACCGCGCTGCCAACGATCGCCACTGCGGCCAGTGCTGCGGCAAGGCATAAATATGAATTGCCGCGTCGAAATCGCAGTGCAGGTCGAGGGTGATGTCGGCGTCGCAGGCGTGGCGCAACAGCAAGCGATGCATGGCCTCCAATTGCGAAACCGCTGCGGGCAAGTCGTCGAGCACCTGGCCCATGGTCTGGCGAATCAACGCAATGTTGGCCTCGGCATCGAGGCCCAGGCGATCACCGATCAACTCGGCCACCGGCGCGCTGAGTTCGACGAACGAGCGGTTGAAATTCTTGCCGCTGCCCAGTTCAAAGCGCCCCATGTGGCTGCCTTGCAAGTGTTGATCGAGGCCGATGGGATTGGCCACCGGCACCAGCTCGATGGTGCCTTGCAACTGGCCTTGGGTTTCGAGTTCGGTCAGGCGCTTCTTCAATTCCCAGGCGGTGCGCATGCCTGGCAATTCGTCGGCGTGCAGGCTGGCCTGGATGTACACCTTGCGAGCGCCCGCACCATAACGAAACACGCTAAGTGTGCGTTCGGTACCCAAGTGGCTCCAGGGCAAAAGATGGTCGATGCGTTGCATGGGGAACTCCGATGTAAGGGGCGCCAAGATCTAATGTGGGAGCGGGGGGGGGGGGGGGGGGGGGGGGGGGGGGGGGGGAGAAAATTTTTGTTTTAAAAACCCATCGGGGCGACGCCCCCACCCCCAAA
>NZ_JBIVBY010000012.1:44744-58930 GCF_044746405.1 Pseudomonas sp. NPDC086251 | reverse complement strand
GGGTGGGGGCGTTGCTGTTGTTGTTTTAACAAATCTAACATATTATCACCCCCCCCCCCCCCCCCCCCCCCCCCCCCCGCTCCCACATTAGATCGCTGCTGGATTGGAGAACATAAAAAAAGTGGCAACCGCGTCAACGGTTGCCACTTTTTTGAACGGCCGGATTACTCGCCGTAAACGTCGAAATTGAAGTATTTGTCCTGCACTTGCTTGTACTTGCCGTTGGCGCGGATTTCAGTGATGGCGGTGTTGAATTTGTCAGCCAGCTCTTTATCACCCTTGCGCACAGCGATGCCGGCGCCGCCGCCGAAGTACTTGGCGTCTTCGTAGGTCGGGCCTACAAACGCAAAGCCTTTGCCAGCGTCGGTTTTCAGGAAACCGTCGTCCAGGTTGACCGAGTCAGCCAGCATCGCGTCGAGGCGGCCAGCGACCATGTCCAGGTTGGCTTCCTGCTGGGAAGCGTAACGGACCAGGATAATCCCGGCCGGCTGCAGCACTTCCGTGGCGAAGCGGTCGTGGGTACTGGCGCGCAGCACACCGACTTTCTTGCCCTTGAGTTCGGTCAGCGGGTCCTTGACGTCGGTGCCTTCCTTCATCACGAAGCGCGCCGGGGTGTGGTAGTACTTGATGGTGAAATCGACGTTCTTTTTGCGGTCGTCAGTGATGGTCATCGACGACAGGATCGCGTCGATTTTCTTGACCTTCAGGGCCGGGATCAGGCCGTCGAACTCTTGCTCGACCCACGTGCACTTCACTTTCATCTGCTCGCACAACGCGTCGCCGATGTCGACGTCGAAACCAGTGAGTTTGCCGTCAGGGGTTTTCATCGAGAAGGGCGGGTAACCGGCCTCGATACCGATGCGGATCGGTTTGGCGTCGTCGGCCACAGCGGTCAGGGACAACATCGACAGTGCCAGGGCACCGAACATCACTAGCTTCTTCATTTATAACTCCTGTGTGCGGAGGCTTTTATTGGCAGCGTTCGATTATCAGCTTGCGGTCGGTAGCTTGTGGCTGGTGAAGACCGAAGTGGCCGGCAGTCTAGAGGGGCTTACGGAGGGCAAATTGTGTTTAAGCGACAAATACGTATAGAAAAGTGGTCGACGGATTGTGCTGTTTAGAGGTGTGCGCCATGGCGGTGCAAAGGCTGTCAGACAATCTCTGATTTCAGACAAATCCTACAAGTTATGGGGTATTGGTCCGACTGACGAGTCGCGCTGGCGATGAAGCATTTTTTGCGGCACATTGCCCTCCCTCCAGCCCTCATAGAGAAACGTGATGCCCACGTTGAACCTGATCCAGCACCACCCTGCCGAAGGTCCCGGCGCGATTGCCGAGTGGGCTGCGTCCCGAGGTGTGACGCTGAACATCTTTCGCGCAGACCTCGGGCAATTGCCGCTAGTGGGTGCGGCGCCGGTGATTCTGTTGGGCGGGCCTTATGAGTCCACTGCCGGACCGGCGTGGCTGGAAGCCGAACGTCAGTGGCTGGCGGGCAGCCTCGATCAGGGCGCTTCGGTGTTCGCCATTTGCCTGGGCGCGCAGTTGTTGGCGCTGAGCCTGGGCGGCACTGTGCGGCGGATGGCGCAAACCGAAACGGGCTGGACCACCGTGAGATTCGTCGAGGGGAAGACGCTGAAGGTGCTGGAGTGGCACGAAGATGCGATCGATCTGCCGGCGAATGCAAAGTTACTGGCCAGCAGTGATCAATGTGAGCAGCAGATGTACCGCGTGGGGCCTACGCGAGTGGGGCTGCAGTTTCATCCAGAGTGGAACGCCGAGTCGGTGGCCCTGCTGAATGAACACTTTGCCGATGAGTCGCCGTTGCCACGGGGTGAGCCGGACAGCGCCGCCTATGCAACCGTGTTCGAGTGGTTGCAGGCGACGCTGGATGAGTGGTGGGCTGAAGCGGTTTAAAGCAGCAAGATCAACATTCGCAACCGATCACGGCATTGATCGGTCGCTGGGCCGCCACACTCAACTCAAACCCTTCATCCAGCCACCCGGTCACCCCGCCGATCATTTCCTTGACCGGGTAACCCAACGCCGCCAGCTTCACCGCGGCCTTGTTGGCGCCGTTGCAGTGCGGGCCGGCGCAATAGACCACGAACACGCTGGTATTTGCGTAGGCCGCCAGACTTTCAGCCGTCAGCAGTCGCCCCGGCAGGTTGATCGCTCCCGGTACATGGCCACGCTCGAATGCGAGCGGACCGCGCACGTCCACCAGGACAAAATCCACCTCGCCGGCCTGTTGGCTGCCATAGACGTCGGAACAATCGGTTTCGAAGGTCAGACGGTTGCTGAAATGCATCAGGGCAATGGCCGATGGGGCAGCGGGAATGGCGCGAACCAGGCTGGTCATGGGTCGTACTCCAAAGTCTCGGTGGGTGTGAGAGGACTTTATCCGCCCGGCGCTTGAGGCTACAGTGGCGCACAAGACACTCACCGGGAACTTTCCGCCAAATGCAGCCCACCCCTGGATTGGTCGCAATCCTGGCCTACGACGGCCTGTGTACCTTCGAATTCGGTATCGCCGTGGAGATCTTTGGCCTGGCGCGGCCGGAATTCGATTTCCCGTGGTACGAGCATCGGATCGCCGCTGTCGATCAAGGCCCGATGCGCGCGATGGGCGGCATTCACGTGCTCGCCGATGGCGGCCTGGAACTGCTCGAGCAAGCCCGGACCATCATCATTCCCGGCTGGCGCGACCGTAGCGCGCCGGTGCCCGAAGCCTTGCTCGCGGCCCTGCGCCAGGCCCATGCCCACGGCGCGCGGTTGCTGTCGATCTGCTCGGGCGTGTTCGTGCTCGCGGCCACCGGATTGCTCGACGGTCACGGCGCCACCACGCATTGGCGCTACGCGACTGAACTGGCCGAACGGTTCCCGAACATTCTGGTGGACCCGGACGTGCTCTATGTCGATTCCGGTCAGTTGATCACCTCGGCCGGCAGTGCGGCGGGTATCGATGCTTGTCTGCATCTGGTGGCGCGGGACTTCGGCACCCAGGTGGCCAACGCGGTGGCGCGGCGCCTGGTGATGTCGCCGCAACGCACCGGCGGCCAGGCACAATTCATTCCGACACCGGTCAGTCCTACGCCGCGTAGCGATCTTTCGCGCGTGATGCAGTGGGCGCGCGAGCGCTTGCATGAACCGCTGGAGGTGCGCGAACTGGCCAGCGAGGCGGCCATGAGTGAACGGACGTTTCTACGTCGTTTCACCGAAGCCACGGGCATGCCACCCAAGGCCTGGTTGCAGCATGAGCGCCTCGGTCGGGCGCGTGAGTTGCTAGAGAGCACGAGCCACAACACCGATCAGATTGCCGAGCGCTGTGGTTATCGTTCGGTGGAGAGTTTCCGGGTGGCGTTTCGTAGCGTGGTCGGGGTGCCACCGTCGGTGTATCGGGAGCGGTTTGGGCGGGAGGTTAAAGCGATTTCTTGAGGTGACTTTGCGGGCCCCTTCGCGAGCAAGCCCGCTCCCACATTTGATCTTTATCGGTCACAGGATTTGTGTACACAGGAGATCTAGTGTGGGAGCGGGCTTGCTCGCGAAGGCGCCAGAACCGACACCGATTTTCTCAAGGCTTACGCAACAGATAGGTATCCATAATCCACCCATTGGCCAGCCTCGCAGCCTTGCGCACCCGCTCAATCTCATCCGCCACCTCCCTGAGTTTGCCGCTGATGAGGATTTCATCCGGCGTCCCCAGGTAGGCTCCCCAGTAAATTTCCGTCTCCTGATCCGCCACCTGATGGTAGGAATCTTGCGCATCCAGCATCACCACCAAACTGTCGGCATCACTCACCTGCCCCGCTGCCAGGCGCCGGCCAGTGGTGATCTCGATCGAGCGACCGATGCGATTCAGCGGCACCTTGTGCTGAGCCGCCAACGCCTGGACGCTGGTGATGCCAGGGATCACGTCGAATTCGAAGGCGCAGCGGCCTGAGGCCAGAATCGCCTGCAAGATCCGAATCGTGCTGTCGTACAACGCGGGGTCGCCCCAGACCAGAAAACCGCCGCACTGCTCGTCAGTCATTTCCTCATTGATCAGCCGTTCGAAGGTCAGTTGCTTGGCAAGGTTCAGATCTTCGACACTGGTCTTGTAGTCCACATCCCCACGCTCGCGCTCCGGGCTGTGGGCTTCGACAAAGCGGTAGTCGCGATCAGTGATGTAGCGCTCGCAGATCTCGCGACGCAGGTCGATCAGCTTGTCCTTGCTCTCGCCCTTGTCCATCAGGAAAAACACGTCGACGAGGTTCAACGCCTTAACCGCCTGCATCGTGATGTAGTCGGGGTTGCCGGCGCCGATACCGATGACCAGAAGTTTTTTCATCAAAATGTTTCCTCAGGGTCCATGCCCAGGAAGCGTATCCGCCAGCGGCCGTTGAACCGCAACTCGATGGCCGACAGCGGTTCAACGTCGATTAGGTTGAATGCCGGGCTTTGCAGCACGTGCGTCAGCGCAGCGCGAATGACAAACGGATGGGTGATGGCAACGACATGCCCCGGTGTCGCCGTCAGTGTGGTCAGCCACGCGGCCACGCGCTCAACCAGTTGCGCCACCGACTCGCCGCCGTGGGGCGCCGAGTCCGGATCATCGAGCCAGGCCTGGAGCGTTTCCGCTTCGGTTGTTTGCAAATCGTCGATCCGCGCACCTTTCCAGCGTCCGAAATCACAGTCACCCAGCGCCGCAATAATCTCCACATCACTGCCGAACAACTCCGCAGTCTGCCGGGTGCGCAGTTCCGGGCCACACACCAGGCGTGGTGTCCCCTTGAACTGGCGGCTACGGGAACCCTTGGCCGATGCACCATCCATCTCCAGGGGCTCATCCGTAGGAAAACGCGCCAGTTTTTGTGCGACGGTTCGTGCGTGGCACATCAGGGTCAAACGGGTTGCCTGCACTGAGGATCACTCTGTTGATAGGAAGGGAAACCGGCTTGCCGCCAATAATTGGGCAATTGTGCCGTAAGAAGGGCTTTTCGGGGGTGTTTCGTTTCAACCGCCAAGCCTGGTTCTCAAACACATTTCATCCAAGATAAAAGGCTACCTCCGATACCTCTATAGGCGATGGCCTACAAACTCTGTCGACATACGTGTAGCCCGCGTCAGACGGGCATTTCGCTCCATTGCGGGGCGTGGAAAAAGCGCACAAAAATTCACTAGACATAGAGCGGGCTATAAATAAATACTGATTAAACGGAACATCAATTGAAAAACGACACACCCATCCAGCAAGGAGCCCGGATGCCCTCTCTCAGCGATATCGACCACCGCCTCCGTTCTCCCAGAGCCAGATACGCGTCCGATCCGCACTTCAACAACCTGAGTGCGAACTTGGTGCTGCGCGCCTCACGTAACGGCTGACAAAAAAAGAGTGGCGCCTGATCTGTTCAAGCGACCGCTGATTCAACGCGTGGAAACCGACAGTGATAGTCAGGTTCGGTGCCAACCGCCGGGCCCTTTGATACAGGAGTGCATCCATGCTGGCTTTACGTCCAGTCGCGTTAACCGACCTGCCCCAGTTACAGCGACTTGCTCGCGAAAGCCTGGTAGGCGTCACGTCCTTGCCGGACGATACCGAACGCTTGCGCGAGAGAATCCTCGACTCCTGCGCCTCGTTCGATAAGGACGTCCAGGGTCACGGCCCGGAGAATTACTTCTTCGTGCTGGAAGATCTGAGTACCCGGCAATTGGTCGGCTGCTCGGAAATCCTCGCCACCGCCGGTTTCAGCGAACCGTTTTACAGCCTGCGCAATCGGCACTTCACCAGCGCCTCGCGAGAACTGAACATCGAGCACGGCGTACCAGCGCTGTCGTTGTGTCACGACCTCAGTGGCCACACTTTGTTGCGCGGGTTTCATATTGACGCGGCGTTGGTGCGAACGCCGTTTTCCGAATTGCTGTCTCGGGCGCGGCTGTTGTTCATTGCCGCTCATTCGCAGCGCTTTGCCGAAGCGGTGATCACCGAGATTGTCGGCTTCAGCAGCGATGACGGGCGATCGCCGTTCTGGGACGCCGTGGGCAAGCATTTTTTCGACCTGCCCTACGCCGAGGCCGAGCGGCTCTGCGGTCTGGAGAGCCGCACGTTCCTCGCCGAACTGATGCCGCAATACCCGATCTATGTGCCGATGCTGCCTCAAGCGGCGCAGGACTGCATCGGCCGAATCCACCCCGATGGCCAGGAAGCCTTCGATATCCTCGAGTGCGAAGGGTTCGAGACCAACAGCTACGTCGACCTGTTCGATGGCGGGCCGACGCTGTATGCCCGCACCGCCAACATCCGCTCGATTGCCCGGAGCCAGACCGGCATGGCAAAACCGGGTTCGTCCATCGATGCCCGTGGCCGCTATCTGGTGAGCAACGACGCGCTGAAAGACTATCGCGCCATCGTCGCCGAACTGGACTACAACGCCGGGCAAACCGTGGTGCTGAGCGAGGACATGTGCGCGGCACTGAACGTGACCGAAGGCAGCCCGATCCGGCTGATCGCCCTGTGAGCATCACCCGGCCCCGTGCCCAACGACGGCGCCCGAGCAGGCGCGAAGAAGGAGCTGCATCATGATTGTCCGTCCGGTTCACGTCACCGACCTGCCCGCCTTGCTGGCACTGGTGCGGCTGGCCGGTCGCGGGTTGAGCACCCTGCCGGCCAGCGAAGAACGCCTGGCCCACCGGCTTCGCTGGGCGCAACGGACCTTCGCCGAACAGGTCGAGCGCGCCGATGCCGATTACCTGTTCGTGCTTGAAGACGACGATCAGCAAGTGGTGGGGGTCAGTGCCCTGTCGGGGGCCGTTGGCCTGCGCGAGCCCTGGTACAACTACCGGGTCGGGCTGACGGTCAGCTCGTCACCGGACCTGGGCATCCAGCGGCAAATCCCGACATTGTTCCTGAACAATGAAATGACCGGGCAATCGGAAATCTGCTCGTTGTTCCTGCGACCTGATCAGCGCCAGGGCCATAACGGTCGGTTGCTGTCATTGGCCCGCCTGTTGTTTGTTGCCGAGTACCCGCACCTGTTCGGCGACAAACTCATCGCCGAACTGCGTGGCAGCGCCGACGAACAAGGCTGCTCACCGTTCTGGGACAGTCTCGGCCGACACTTTTTCAAAATGGATTTCAGCCACGCCGATCACCTGTCGGGGTTGGGCAACAAATCGTTCATCGCCGAACTGATGCCACGCCAACCGCTCTACACCTGCCTGCTCACCGAACAGGCCCAAGCGGTGATTGGCAAGGCTCACCCGAACACCGAACCGGCCCTGAAAATCCTCACGGCCGAAGGTTTTGCCCACAAAGGCTACATCGACATCTTCGACGCTGGCCCGGTGATCGAGGCGCCGATCTCGAAAATCCGCACCGTACGTGACAGCCAATCCCTGGTGTTGGCCATCGGCGCACCGGACGACGAGGCGCCAGTCTGGCTGATCCACAATCGACGCCTGGAAAACTGCCGCATCACCGCCGCCCCGGCGCGACGAGTGGGCAACAGCCTGATCGTCGACCGCCTCACCGCCAAACGCCTGCAACTGCAACCCGGCAACTCGGTACGCGCCGTGCCGCTGCTCAATCAACAGCAACAAGCCGCGGCCGCGTGATGGTTCGGGTTTGCGCCTGTCCTGTTAGAAAGCATCGTGGGTGATGAGGTTATTTTGTTAAATTCGTCATCATTCTCCCCCCGTTCACGTGATAGCCTTTTGTTCCTTCGGCGTTGACACTTTTGCTCAAGCCCTTCCATTCCATTGGTGGAACTCATATGTCCAGGCTTTCTCATCAAGATTTGCGCCGTAACTTCCGCGAGTTGTTCGCCTCCAACGCCTGCTACCACACGGCGTCGGTCTTCGACCCGATGTCGGCCCGCATTGCCGCTGATCTGGGTTTTGAAGTGGGGATTCTTGGCGGTTCGGTTGCGTCGTTGCAGGTACTGGGCGCCCCGGACTTTGCCTTGATCACCCTCAGCGAGTTCGCCGAACAGGCCACTCGCATCGGCCGTGTGGCGCAATTGCCGGTTATCGCCGACGCTGACCACGGCTACGGCAACGCACTCAACGTCATGCGCACCATCGTCGAGCTCGAACGCGCCGGCATCGCCGCCCTGACCATCGAAGACACCCTGCTGCCAGCCCAATTCGGCCGCAAGTCCACCGACCTGATCGGGGTGGCAGAAGGCGTCGGCAAGATTCGTGCGGCACTGGAAGCCCGCTGCGACTCGGAGATGGCAATTATCGCTCGAACCCATGCGGGGATTTTGCCGGTCCAGGAAATCATCAGCCGCACCCAGCAATATCAGGCGGCGGGCGCGGACGGCATTTGTATGGTGGGGATTCAGGACTTCAATCATCTGGAACAGATTGCCGAGCACCTGAGCGTGCCGCTGATGCTGGTCACCTACGGCAACCCGGCGCTGCGCGACGACAAGCGCCTGGCCGAACTGGGCGTGCGGGTCACCATCGATGGGCACGGTGCGTACTTTGCGGCGATCAAGGCGACGTACGACAGCCTGCGCGAACAACGGCAGATTTTTACCGAGGCATCGGACTTGAGCGCGACCGAACTGACGCATACCTATACCCAGCCAGAGGATTACATTCGTTGGGCGGAAGAGTTTATGCGTGTAAAGGAGTGAGGGTTCAGTGCTTTTGACGGTGTGAACCGATCCGACGCCTTCGCGAGCAAGCCCGCTCCCACATTTGATCTCTGTCGGTCACAAGATTTGTGTACACAGGTGATCGAATGTGGGAGCGGGCTTGCTCGCGAAGGCGCCAGTCGCGTCACCGCCAGGATTTACTTCTTGGCCAACTCCATAATCATCCGCGACAACAGATAAATCCGCGGCGCCACGCTCTCGACCTCGGCATATTCTTCAGGCGTATGAATATTCCCGCCAACAATGCCGAACCCATCCAGCGTCGGCGTGCCCACTCCCGCAGACAGACTCGCATCCGCCGCCCCACCGCTTCCTTCCTCGGTCAACTTGCGGCCAATCTCGCCATAAATCCCCTGCGCCATCGTCATCAACCGATCCGATTCCGGTGTCTGCGGCATCGGCGGCAAGCCGCGCTGAAGGGTGGTGGTGACTTCGGTATCGGCAATCAACTTATCCTTGGAAACCCGCGCCAGGTCCTTTTCGATCCGGTCAAACTCTTCCGGCACCGCCGCCCGCACGTCGGCCTTGGCCGTGGCCTGGTCCGGAATCACATTGGTCCGGTCGCCGGCTTTGATCACGGTGAAGTTGATGGTGGTTTTCTTCGCTTCATCGCCCAGTTTGCCGAGCTGCAAAATCTGGTGTGCTGCCTCCATGGCTGCGTTGCGACCCAGTTCCGGCGCGACACCGGCGTGAGCAGCCTTGCCTTTGACTTCGACGACGGCGGTCGCGCTGCCCTTGCGCCAGACCACCAGGCCGTCCGCCGGGCGACCGGGTTCGAGGTTGAGGGTGACGTCGTGGGCCTTGGCGGTTTTCTTGATCAGGTCGGTGGCGACGTCCGAGCCGGTTTCTTCACTGGCGTCGAGCAGGAAGGTGATTTGCGCGTAGTCCTTGAAGTCGAGGTTTTTCAGGACTTTCAGCGCATAGATCCCGGCGACGATGCCGCCCTTGTCGTCCATCACACCCGGCCCGTAGGCTCGGCCGTCCTTGATGTGGAACGGACGTTCGGCGGCAGAGCCTTCCTTGAACACAGTGTCCATGTGCGCCATCAGCAGGATTTTCGCCTTGCCCGTGCCTTTCAGGGTCGCGACCACATGGCTGCTTTTATCCGGCGTGTTCGCGACACGCTCGATGGCAAAACCGAGCTTTTTCAGTTCATCAACGGCGATGTCGCTGACTTGAGTCAGGCCCGGCTCATAACCGGAACCGGAGTCGATGTTCACCAGCCGTTCCAGCAATTTCAGGGCTTCGCCCTTGTACTGCTCGGCGTCGGCGAGGACTTGTTTGTGCGGTTCGGCGAAAGCGGCGGGAGCGAAGGCGCCAAGCGCGAGGGTCAGGCCCAAACTGGTGGCCAGCAGGGAACGAGGGAGTTTGAACGTCATGAATCGATCCTTGTTTCGTGTCGGGGAGCTCAAACCCTACCTGACTCAGCCGCATGGCTCCATACCGAAAGCGACGCCTATCGACTTGATTGATCGAGATCAAATGTGGGAGCGGCGGTGCGACGATTCGACTTGCTCGCGAAGGCGGTGCATCAGTCAATACCTGTGTCGACTGACCCACCGCATTCGCGAGCAAGTCGAATCGTCGCACCGCCGCTCCCACATTAGATTTGTGGTGAAGGGTCAGACCGAATTGAGTAATTCGTGTTGGGGCCTGCCGTCGTCGCAGCAGATAACCCGGTTGCGTCCGGTGGATTTGGCTTCGTACAGCGCCTGGTCGGCGTCGTTGAGCCACAGGGTCGCGTCGGTGTGGGCCGGGTTGAAGGAGGCCAGGCCGATACTCAGGCTGACTTTCAGCGCCGGGCTCTGCTCGTAACCCAGGGTGGCGAAGCGATCACGCAGGGCATCCATGGCGGCAGCGGCGCTGTTGAGCGGAAGGTCCGGGAGAATCACGCAAAACTCATCACCGCCATAGCGACCGGCGACATCGGCCGCCCGCAAGTTCTGCTTGAGCATCTTGCTCAGCTGACGCAGGACGATGTCCCCGGCAACGTGGCCGTAGGTGTCATTGATGGTTTTGAAATGGTCGATGTCGATCAGCGCAATCGCCCCGCCCTGCTGCTGGCGTTGGCAACGCTGGAACTCGACGTCCAGCCGATCCTTCCAGGCGCCGTGGTTCAGCAGGCCGGTGAGGCTGTCGGTGCGGCTCAAGGCCAGCAGTTCACGCTTTTGCCGACCGAGCATGTGCGCCTGGCGAAAGCAGATCCAGCCCAGCGCCAGCGGATACAAACCCATCAAGGGCAAACAGGCGTACAGCTGCAACTGACTGGTTTCAGGAATAAAGAGCGGCGTGAATATCAGCCAGCCGACGCCGACGCCAAGAACTTGTGCGACGGTGCCCGCCAGCAGGAATCGCAAACCGCCGATGGCCACATTGTTCATCGCCATCATGGAAATGGTGGTCGCGCTGGGCAGCGGATTGAAGTGCATGGCGGCGACCCAGAAGCCACCCAGAAACGCATCGACCAGCAGGTTGCGATGTTCGGCGTGATAAGGAATCTTCGCCCGACGCGCCCATTGATAGGCCAGGTGTGGCCAGATAAAGGCATTAAGCAGCATCACCACCCAAACCCACGGTGCCGGGTTGAGCGGGTACATTGCCGCGCCCACACAAAGCAGCCCGAGGGCCAACCCCAGGGTTCGCGATGTATAGAGCCTCCTGGCCAATGAAAATCCCTTTCCTCCCGTTTTTCCCATAGGGCCTCTGTGCCACTGAACGGAACCTGATCACACCGGGCCTGCGTGTGTGCCGGGAAGTCTATCAGGGCAACGTTAAATAGCCATCACCGGCCAGCAGTCTGAATACCGCGCTTGCTTTTGTAGGAGCGAGGCTTGCCCGCGAAGAACGATAACGCGGAATATCAGGCAGACCGCGTTATCGTTCTTCGCGGGCAAGCCTTGCTCCTACAAAAGCAACCGCATCTTGGCTATACATGAAGAGAGGGTTCGATCGACAACGATGACCAAGGAAGCCCATGCAAACCTTTCAAGTGTTGATCATCGGCAGCGGTTTTGGCGGTCAGTGCGCGGCGATCAATTTGTTGAATGCCGGCATCGGCGATTTTCGCCTGCTGGAACGGCGGGACTTTTTTGGCGGCACCTGGTGCCAGAACACCTACCCCGGCGCCGCGGTTGATGTGCCCTCGCCGCTCTACTCGCTGTCCTTCGCCCCTTACCGCTGGACGCAGATGTTCGCCGAACAGGCCGAACTGCACCGCTACACCCAGTACGTGGTGGAACATTTCGGCTTGCGCGACAAGGTCGAACTGCAGGCCAATGTCGAGCGCATCGAATGGGATGACGAGCGCAAACACTGGGCAGTCCACACCACCGGCAAAGGTACGTTCTACGCGCAGTTCCTGATCAATGCCACCGGGCCGCTGAGCCAACCGGTCGTCCCACGCTTCGAGGGCCAGGAGCGGTTCCGGGGCAAGACTTTTCACACCAATAATTGGGATCACGCCTACGACTATCGGCAAAAACGTGTAGCGATTGTCGGCAGTGGCGCCAGTGCGGCCCAGGTCATCCCGGCGATTGCGCCGCAGGTCGATCACTTGCATGTGTTCCAGCGCACGCCCCATTGGGTATTGCCCCGCGCCGATCGCACGTTTGGCCGGTTCCAGCGCTGGTTGCTGGGCCTGAAACCGGCCTACACGCTGTTGCGCTGGATGATTTACTGGCAGTGCGAAAGCCGAGTGATTGGCTTCAAGTATTCGACACTAGTGATCCGCATTGTCCAGCGACACGCCTTGCGGTTTCTCAAACGGCAAGTGCCCGACCCGGAACTCAGGCGAAAACTGACGCCGGATTACACCATTGGCTGCAAACGAATCCTCCTCTCGAGCACCCTGTACCCGGCACTCGGCCGCAATAACGTGACGCTGCACTGCCGCGAGCAAGGCATCGCTTCGATCGACGAAACCGGGATTTTCACTGAGGACGGCCAGCACATCGACGTCGACCTGATTGTGTGGTCCACCGGTTACGACGCCACCGACGGGGTGATTTCCTACCCCGTCAGCGGCAAAAACGGCACCCGGCTCACAGATGTCTGGGCCCAGTACCCGCGAGCCTATCTGGGCACCAGCCTGCCGGACTTTCCCAACCTGTTCATCGTCACCGGGCCGAACACCGGCATTGGCCATACATCGGCGCTGTTTATCATCGAATCCCAGATGAATTACATCCTCGATTGCATCCGTACACTGAAAGATCAAGGTTTGCGCAGTATCGAAGTACGCCCCGAAGCGGAACGTACCTACACTGAGATGATTCATCGAGAGATGAAACGTACCGTGTGGAAGTCCGGAGGCTGCCACAGTTGGTATCAAAGCAAGAGCGGTCATGTGATTGCTATATTTCCAGGGTTCAGTTTCAGCTATCACCGGTTGACCCGGGCGCTGAAACCCGCCGATCACATTTTGTCCTGATCTCGTAGAAGGAAGTCGCCTGATGCTTGTGTTGGTTGTCGCAATCGCGGTTTTCGCGGCCTGGAGCTGGTTGAGTTACCCGGCCATCGGGCACTGGCTCTATAACCTGAATATGGCGGTGGAGGCCAAGCTGTATCGGCTGCACAAGATTGTCGTGCCGATCACCGAAATGACCGTCTCCACCTGGCAAGGCGGGCCGTACGAAGCCTCCAGCAGCGTGCTGATGCTTCACGGGTTCAGCGCCGACAAGAACATCTGGCTGCGCTTTGCCCGGCATTTTGTCGGCAACTATCGGGTGATCATCCCCGACATCGCCGGCCATGGCGAAACCGGCTTCAAGGCGGGCGGCGGCTACGACATTCCCTTGCAGGCGAAACGGATGATCCAGTTGCTCGACGTCTGCGGAGTCGAGAAGGTCCATGTGATCGGCAACTCCATGGGCGGCTACATGGCGGCGTGGCTCGCGGCCACGTACCCGGATCGCATTGTTTCGGTGGCCCTGATCGACCCGGCCGGCGTCACCGCCCCCGAAGCCAGCGACCTGGAGCGGCATCTGGCCAAGGGTCATAACCCGTTTCTGATTAACTCCCGGGAAGAATTCCGCCGACTCTATGCCATGACCATGGCCGAGCCACCGTGGGTGCCGGGGGTGGTGCTGGACGCTATTGCCCAGCGATATGAACAGTGTCGCGATGAGCTGGAAGAGATCTTCAACGGCTTCCGCGCCAGCCCGCCGATGGAGCCGATACTCCCCGACATCAAGGCCCCGGCGCTGTTGCTGTGGGGGCACAAGGATCGCTTGATCGATGTCAGCAGCGTGGCGATCTGGAGCAAAGGCATCGAAAATCTGCGAGTGGAAGTCTGGGACCACATCGGCCACATGCCGATGGTGGAACTGCCCACGAGCACGGCGCGCCTGTATGGGGAATTTTTGTCATCGCTGCGCTCGGAAAGCCGTTCTCACCTGTAACTGCTGCCTAAATTCTCTGTAGGAGCTGTCGAGCTTGCGAGGCTGCGATCTTTTGATCTTGCCTTGCAGCGATTCTGACTGGGGCAAGATCAAAAGATCGCAGCCTCGTTTCACTCGACAGCTCCTACAGGGGCCATAGTTGCTACGA
>NZ_JBIVBY010000012.1:0-44650 GCF_044746405.1 Pseudomonas sp. NPDC086251 | reverse complement strand
ATCTTTTGATCTTGCCTTGCAGCGATTCTGACTGGGGCAAGATCAAAAGATCGCAGCCTCGTTTCACTCGACAGCTCCTACAGGGGCCATAGTTGCTACGACAGCAGTCCTTCGCAGAATGAAGTCCGTCAGAAACTTCGTTTGTCGGCGCCGCTGAAGGCTGCGATCTTTTCTCACATCCTTTACGTCATCGCGCCAGGAATTTTTTTCATGAACCACCCGAACTTCGTCAGCCCTGACCTGATCCGCCAACGCTTCTCCAAAGCGATGTCCGACATGTACCGCGAAGAAGTGCCGCTGTACGGCGCGCTGATGGAACTGGTGGAACAAACCAACCGCCATGTGCTGGAAAGCGATCCGCACGTGGCTCAACAGCTGAACAGCACCGGCGAAATCCAGCGCCTGGACATGGAGCGTCATGGCGCCATCCGCGTTGGCACCGCTCATGAACTGGCGACCCTGGCCCGACTGTTTGCCGTCATGGGCATGCAACCCGTGGGCTATTACGACCTGACGCCGGCCGGCGTACCGGTGCACTCCACGGCGTTTCGCGCGGTGCATGAAACTGCGCTGCAAGTCAGCCCGTTCCGCGTATTCACCTCGCTGCTGCGCCTGGAACTGATCGAAGACCTCGAACTGCGGGCCTTCGCCCAGTCGGTGCTGGATAAACGTTCGATTTTCACCCCTGTGGCGCTGATCCTCATCGAACGCGCGGAAACCCAGGGCGGTCTCACTGAACAAGAGGCCGAGGATTTCGTCGTACAGGCGCTGGAAACTTTTCGCTGGCACCACAGCGCTACCGTCACCGCCGAGCAATACCAGAGACTCAGCGCCCAGCATCGACTGATCGCCGATGTGGTCGCATTCAAAGGCCCGCACATCAACCACTTGACCCCGCGCACCCTGGACATCGACATCGTCCAGGCGCAAATGCCGGCGCACGGCATCACGCCCAAAGCGGTGATCGAAGGTCCGCCCCGCCGGCAGTGCCCGATCCTGCTGCGCCAAACCAGTTTCAAAGCCCTGGACGAGCCGATTGCCTTCACCGATCAAGCCGAGACGCGCGGCAGCCACAGCGCGCGCTTTGGTGAAATCGAGCAACGCGGCGCCGCCCTCACCCCCAAAGGCCGGGCGCTTTACGACCGCTTGCTCAATGCCGCCCGGGACGAACTCAAGGACTTTCCCAACGAAGCCAACGCCGAGCGCTACAACACGCTGATGGCCCAGCACTTCGGCGAATTCCCTGACACCTACGAAGGCATGCGCCGAGAGGAACTGGCGTACTTTCGCTACTTCGTCACGGAAAAAGGCCGGGCGGTGGAGGAACTGAAAACCTCGTCGCTGGAAGACTTGCTCAGCGGCGGCTATTTGCAGGTTGAACCGCTGGTGTACGAAGACTTCCTGCCGGTCAGTGCGGCGGGGATTTTTCAGTCGAACCTGGGGGACGCGGCGCAAACCCACTACGGGGTGCATTCGAATCAGCAGGCGTTCGAGAAGGCACTGGGGCGGCCGACCATTGACGAACTGGGCTTGTATGCCGAGACGCAGCGGCGCTCGATCGAGCAGTGTTTTGCAGCCTTAACCATCTGAGGCATCACACGAACCTGTAGCAGCTGGCGCAGCCTGCGTTCGGCTGCGAAGCAGTCGCTATTTCGGCCCCCGCGGTTATTCAGACAAACCGTGTTTACCGGTTTTACGACTGCTGTGCAGCCGAACGCAGGCTGCGCCAGCTGCTACGGAGTTCGGTGTTTAGCCGAGTTTCGCCAGGAGGGCTTTGGCGGTGGCCTCCGAAGACGCCGGATTCTGGCCTGTCAGCAGCAGGCCATCAGCCACCGTGTAACTCGCCCAGTCATCGCCCTTGGAGTAAATCCCGCCCTTCTCCTTGAGCATGTCCTCCACCAGATACGGCACGACCTTCGTCAGTTGCACCGCCTCTTCCTCGGTGTTTGTAAACCCCGTCACACGCTTGCCTTTGACCAACGGCTGGCCGTCCGCTGCCTTGACGTGACGCAACACACCCGGCGCATGACAGACCGCCGCGACCGGTTTGCCGGCCTTGAACAGTGCCTCGATCAGCGCAATCGAATTTTTGTCTTCGGTCAGATCCCACAGCGGGCCGTGGCCACCCGGATAGAAAACCGCGTCGTAATCTTCGGCTCTCACACTGCTCAACAGGGCGGTAGAGGCCAATGCGGACTGCGCAGCAGAGTCTTTGCGGAATCGCTCGGTGGCGGCTGTTTGAAAGTCCGGCTCGTCGCTTTTCGGGTCCAGCGGCGGCTGGCCGCCCTTGGGTGAAACCAGTGTCAACTGAGCGCCGGCGTCCTTGAACACGTAATACGGTGCAGCGAATTCTTCCAGCCAGAAGCCGGTTTTCTTGCCGGTGTCACCCAATTGATCGTGGGACGTTAGAACCATCAGAATTTTCATGTCGGGCTCCTTGAGTTCGGGAATGTCGGGTCGTCTCGGCTAACTTTGACCGCCGCGCTGCTCTGTTCGTTGCACCTGACAACATAGTCGTTCTGCGATGGGTTTTCGGTCCTTGAGACGATTGGTTAATTGGAGTGACGGCTAATCGCCTTGATGCGCAAGAAGTTGCTGGGTCGGGTCTGCGAAACGCGCTGTGCCACGGCTGAACACCCGGTTATGTGGCGCTTTAGCCGGATGCGCAAGAAGTTGCGGATGATGCGCAGGTTCTTGCGCATATTCAGGGGCATTTGCTGCGAAACATTTTTACAGCAACAAAGTTAACGGCTCAACATACTGATTTATATAGCTTTAATGGCTTCTGGCACGAGCCTTGATAACAGTCAGACACCCACCGGGCGATACCGGCCCCGGGCCCTCACTGATTGAGCAAGGAAGAGCATTCATGGCTACACCAGCGTATATGATCATCATTAACAAGAAAGGTGTTTCGCTCACTGATCAGGCATTCACTGCTGAATCGGTTGGGAACATCTATCAGGAAGATCACCAAGACAAGGTCATGGTTCAGGGTTTCAGCCACGAGGTGACCATCCCGCGGGACCCTCAGTCGGGCCAACCGACCGGTCAGCGCGTTCACAAACCACTCGTCATTACCAAGGTATTCGACAAGGCGTCCCCACTTCTATTGGAAGCGCTGTGCAAAGGCGAGGTCATGGAAATAGTCGAAATTCAGTGGTACCGCACTTCGACTGTCGGCACCCAAGAACTCTATTACACCACCACGCTTCTGGACGCAGTCATCGTCCACATCAAGGACTACATGCACAACTGCCAGGATCCGGCGAATTCGCACTTCACACATTTACAAGATGTGCATTTCAGCTACCGGGCAATCACTTGGGAACATCAGATATCCCGGTCTATGGGAGCTGATGACTGGCGCGCTCCAACCGCGAGCTAACTCCGGCCAGCCTTTTCAAGCTTCGGCCAACCTTGCTGGTCGATGTTGCTACCGCTCTTCCAAACTGAGGGAGTGGAATATCTTCTTGATGGGTTAAATCCAGACAAATAAAAAATGGGCGACTTCGACGGTCGCCCATTTTTACATCTGAAACTTTAAACGCTGCGCTTCAGAGGAGGTGTTCGCCCAGTGTAATGGCCTGGCAATCCATGCACCGGTAAAGAGCC
This sequence comes from Pseudomonas sp. NPDC086251, assembly GCF_044746405.1. Lineage (NCBI taxonomy): Bacteria > Pseudomonadati > Pseudomonadota > Gammaproteobacteria > Pseudomonadales > Pseudomonadaceae > Pseudomonas > Pseudomonas sp. NPDC086251. The sequence goes on along the minus strand of NZ_JBIVBY010000012.1, from coordinate 41,035 downwards.
CTGACACTGGGCGAACGGGACGTATTTTAATAGAAGTTGGCGGATATGTCCTTAGTACAAACATGAAATTTATCGACACCTTATTTAACAAAATGTCGGTTGAAATATCATTCCGACAAACTTTTTAAACCCACCAGTTCGACCATCAAAACTGATTGTTCTTGTACCAGAAACTGTACAAGAACAATCGATATGTAGAATTAATTTTCAGCTTTCGTGCTGGCTTGTCACTTTCAATATATCGGTGTAGGTCACCACAACACTCTGTCCTACTTTCAGGTCTTTCAATTTCGCTTGCACTTCAGGCTTTTCGACGTTGACGACTTTGGACTGACCGGCCGGGTTTTCGAAGGTGACCTGGTTTTTCTTCAGGTCGATGTGGGTAATTTTCAGCTGCACCTGCACCTGACGGAAGGCTTCACCGCCGGGGTTCGGGTTGTCTTTGGTGGCGCGGATATCACCGGCACGCTCGGTAGAGCCTGGCAGACCTTTGTCGACGTCGGTATCGAGGTACGCTGCCACCGAGTGGATGACCTCAACGTTGACCTTATCGCCAACTTTCAGGTGACCCAGGTCTTTGGCCTTATCTGTCAGTTGTACGTGAACCTGTTTACCTTCAGGCCCCTCAAGCACGACCTGATGGTTGGCAGCGTCGACCGCCAGGACTTTGGTGCTGACCTGATCGGCAACCACGACGCCCGACAGCGGGATGTCCGCAGCCATGGCGCCAAGGCTGGCGGTGGACAGCAAGGTTGCAAGGGTGATGGTCTGAGCCAGTACGTGAAGTTTCATTGGCAATACGTTCCCTGTGATTAATGGCAGCAGACGGCTCTGGATCAGGGGCCGGCGCCGTCCGTGCCGATGAGCATAGACGCTGATCAGGGAGTGTTCGCGGTTTCTTGCGCGGTGGATTCGCCGCTCTCGGTGCCCTTGCCGCTGTCCTTGCGTCGGGTCGGGTCGGTGGGACGCAGGGCATCATTGTCGCGCTCGACTTCTCCGGGAGGACGCGGTTCGTCGGGGTGTTCCGTGTCGGGTGTGGGTTTCATCCGGGTTCTCCTCAGGCGTCGGGATCGTCAACCTCGTGGGCGACGTTCACGGCAGGCGAGTCCTTGTGGGATTGCTCCGCTTTGGTCTTCAGGGCCTGCCACTGTTCGAGGTCGATGGCGCCCTGCCCCAGCAGATCGTCGGCCACGCGCAGCAGTTCGCTGTAATGGGCGTCGGGGGATTGCTGCCAGTAGGCCTTGTCTTCGAACAGGCGTTGCCACGCATCAAGGTCGGGCGGTTTGAGGTCTTCGCTCATCGAAAAGCTCCTGCGGGGTGTTCGTACGGTAGAGGGTTGGGCCGTGCTCGGAGTTCCGGCGGAGTGGGGAGCAAGGCTGCGATCTTTTGATCTTAATATCCGGTCATTTCCAGATACCCCTGCCCGCCATGGCTGCCGCTCAATTGCACCGGCCCTTCCCAATAAGGAATACGCAAATCCATCCACGCCTTGGGGTTAAGGGCCGTGATGTGGATGTCGAGGTGCTTTTCGGGGATTTTGATCGACCAGCGAATGGGCATCGAACGGCCAGCAACGTTGGCGGTGTCTTGCGGGGTGAGGCTGATGTCGGCGGCGTGCAGTAATTGCGTCTGGCCCCGGGCGTCGATCCACGTACCGGTCAGGTACGGCGCGCCGTCCTTTTGTCGCATGCGGAAAAGCATCACCTGTTCGCCACTGTCCAGGTGCAGGGAAAACCAGTCCCAGCCTGACTGGTTGGCGGTCAGCGGCTGGCTGCTCCACTCGCGGTCGAGCCAGGCCGGGCCGCTGACTTGATAAACCTTGCCATCGATTTCGAGTTGGCCTCTGGCCTGGAAAAACGGCTGGCTGTAGTAGTACGACGCCTGGCCCTGTTCGGATTTCTGGCTGAAGCCCTTGTCGCCCTGAAGCACCAGCGGACCTGTCGAGGTCAGGCGCAATTGATAGCTGAAACCCTTGTCGCGGGCGCTGAGTTGCACGTCGGCCAGAGGATCCGCGTCAGGCCCCTGATTGCTGAAATGCCAATCGTCGATCCACGCCTTGAACGGCGCCAGACTCACCCCAGCCTGGCCGACGCCGCCACGGGCATAGCGCTCAGCGGCGTGATGCACCGTCGCCGACGTCACGGCCGCGTGGCCCAGCCAGATCGTTTGATTACCCCAACCGGCCACCTCGGGAAGCGCTTTCAAGGCACTGCGAAACAACGTCCATTGCACGCCAAACTCGCGTCCCTGATCGTCCTTGAGGTTGGCGGTGACGTACCACCATTCGATGCGAAAACCGTCGTGAGGCCCATGATCCGCCGGAAAGCTGAACACCCGCCCGGGCACGACCGGCGTAAACGCAGCGGCCTGATTGCCAAGCCCGGCGAAGCCTTTTTCGACAGGCGCCGAGTTATCGCACGCGCTCAACAAGGCCAGCAGCCACACACCGAGCTTAATCCTCATGAGCAAACGTCCTCAGCAGATCGGCAGGTTGCGTGCGATACAGCGAGTACAGCGGCCACGCCGACGCCAGCAATGTCGCAAGCAACGCCAGCCCCATCAACTGCACCAGCTGCAGCGGAAACACCCGCAACGGCAGGCGCCAGCCAAACGCCTGGACGTTGATCACCGTGTCCAGGCACCACGCCAGCGCGATGCCCAAGGGCAACGCCAGCACCAGCGTCAGCACCGCCAGCAACCAGGTCTGCCCGAGGTTGAGCAGCATCAGTTGCCGACGCGTCACGCCCAATGCCCACAAGGGCGCCAGTTGTCCGAGACGACTCTGGCTCTGGGTCAACAGGCTGATGAACAACGCCACACCGGCGACGGCCAGGGTCAGGCTGTTCAGCGCAGCGGTCGCGGCGAAGGTCCGTTCAAACACTTGGGTGGACCAACCCTTGAGCCGGGCCTGATCGACGATGCGGTTGTCGTCCAGGGCGAAGCGTGATTGCAACGCTGTCACGAACCCGGGGATCGACGCCGGGTCGATGCGCAGGTTGAAGCGGTTCGGCGTCAGCTGCGGCCAGCCACGCAACAGGTGGTTGACGTTGACCAGCACGTGGCCCTTGGGATTGCCGTAGTCGGCATAGATCCCGACGATTCGCGGCGACCATGGCCCGCTCGGCGTGGGAATTGTCAGGTGGTCGCCGAGCCGCACTTTCAGCCGGCGGGCCAGTTGTTCGCTGAGCATCAGCGCATCGTCCTTGGCCAACCGGTCCCAAGGGTTGTCCCCCACGCTCTCCAGCAGCGGCCAATGCTGGCGATAGGTCGGGTGATCGATCACCCCGAAGACTTCCGTTGGCCAACCCTGCAACTGGATCGATACTTGCCAGTTGGGCAGTACCGCCGTGAGCGGCGTCTGCTGTTTGAGCCAGGCGTAAAGCTCCCGTGACTGGGCTGGATTTTGTGGCGTGAGGTAGAGCTCGGCGGTCAGGCGCTGTTCGAGCCAGTCGCTGAAGGTCTGGCGAAAACCGGCGGTCATGCTGCCGGCACCGATGTTCGCCGCCAGGGCCAACAGCAGCGCCATCAACGCCAGGCTCAACGCCGGTAGTTGTTGCCGACAATCAGCGAGAAACCATTGACCGAGTACCGAACGACTGCGACGCAGCACCAGGTTCAGCACGATGTTCAACACCACCGGCAGCGCCAGCGCGGCGCTGAGCAACAGCGCCGCCATCAGTACAAAACCGGCGACCAGGCTGTCGCCCCCACTCAACGCCAGCAACGCAATCACGGCGGCAATTGCCGCCACCCAACCCTGACGCCTTAACCAGCGCGCATGGGCCTGATGCCAGGCTTGCGGGTCGGCCAGGGCCAGCAACGGCAAACGCGTGGCGCGCAACAGACTGTTGGCACCGGCCAGCAACGCGCCGAGCACACTCAGGCCGATACCGCTGAGCCACCACCAGGGGCTCAGGTTCAACTGCCCCGCCACTTCGGCGCCGTACAACCCGCGCAGGCTGGCGGCGACATCCGGCAACAGCACGCTGGCCAACAGGTAGCCGCTGACCACCCCGGCGAGTCCGCCGATCAGGGCCAGCGCGCCCAATTCGACGGCGAGGCAACCGATCAGCATCCGTGCACTGACCCCGCAGGCGCGCAGGGTTCGGAGTAACCCTCGGCGCTGTTCGAGGGCCAGGCCGATTGCCGCATGGACGATGAACAGACCGACCACGAATGACAGGAAACCCAAGGCATCGAGGTTGAGGTGAAAGCTCTCGGTCAGGCGCGACAGGTTGTTCTCTTCGCCGCTGCTTTTGAGCTGGAGCTGGCCTTTGAACTGATCGGGCAACGGCGCGGTGAAATCCTTGGGCAACAGCAGGCGCGTCAGTTGCTCCGGCAGGCCCAGAATCTGCTGGGCGAAACCAATGTCCACCAACAACACACCGGGCGCCATATCGGTTTGAACACGCAAGGGCGGCAATGCCACACCGCTCAAACTCAGAGGCTGTTCACCTTCGCGCAGAGCCAATGCCTGCAAGGTTTGCGGCGAAATCCAGGTACTGCCCGGCGGGCTGAAAAACTCGACAATCTGCTCGATCGCCAGTGCCCGCCCCGCCACCGCGGAACCGGTCGGCAGCGACACCGGCTCGATGCCCATCAGTTGCAGGCGCTGGTCTTCATGGCCCTTGAGCGTTACCCGCCCTTGCAGCACCGGCGACACCGGCCAGCCGGCGCGGCGCAGGTCGACAAACAAGGACTGGGAAAAGGTCGTGCCATTGGGCGCACTGAGGCTGGCCTGGGGTTCGCCGCCGATCAACTGACTGGCCCGCGCGTAGCTTTCCCGCGCCTGGCTGTTCAGTGCCTGCACGCCGGTCAGCAGGCTGGTGGCGAGCCAGAGCCCGGTCAACACACTGAAAAATTGCACCGGGTGTTGCCGCCAATGACTGAGCAGCGCCCGTAATGTTTCGCCAAAGACGCGCACGTCAGCGCTCGTCCGCGCCAGCCAACCGGCCACCATGGAGTACCACTTTTTCCGCCAGTCGCGCCGCAACCCGTGGGCTGTGGGTGACCATCAACAACGTGGTGGGGCTGTCGTCGAGCAGTTCCAGCAACAACTTCAGCACCTCATCGCTGGTGGTTTCATCAAGGCTGCCGGTGGGCTCATCGGCCAACAGCAATTTTGGCTGCGACGCCAGGGCACGTCCCAGTGCGACCCGTTGCTGCTGGCCGCCGGATAACTGCTCCGGATACCGCCCAAGCAAATCACCCAGCCCCAGACGCCGCACCAGATGCGCCTGCCAGCGCGGATCGTGGCGCCCGGCCAGTCGCGCCTGAAACGCCAGGTTGTCCTCCACGCGCAAGCTGCCGATCAGGTTGAACTGCTGGAACACCAGGCCGATTTCAGTCCGCCGCCAATTCGCCAATTGCCCTTCGTTCATCAGTTCCAGCCGATGTTCGCCACTGCGGATGCTGCCGCGATCGACCTTGTCCAGCCCGGCGATCAGGTGCAGCAAGGTGCTTTTGCCACTCCCCGACTCGCCCATCAGCGCCAGGCTGCTGCCGGGTTTCAACGTCAGGTCGACGCCTTGCAACACCGGCAGCGGACCTTGCGCAGTGGCATAGCTTTTGAAGACGCCGTGGACTTCAAGCATGGGAAAACCTGTTCGATGGGCGTGGGGCAAGGATAGCGGCCCTGAATGGTTTTTGTCCGTTGACGATTGCCGACCAGTCCGGCCGATGCCCTACCCTCGTGAAGGCGGTGTATCAGGCAATGAGGAGGTTGAAACTGATTGCCCCTTCGCGAGCAAGCCCGCTCCCACATTGGAATGCATTTCAAATGTGGGAGCGGGCTTGCTCGCGAAGAGGCCAGCTCAGACAACCCAAAACCTCACTGCCCCACCGCTACGCTGGTAGCCACCTGCGAAGGCGTCACGATGCTCTTCAGGTCAATATGCTTCCACTCAGGCTTGGCCCCCAGCCGCGCGTTGAACCGATAGTTAAAGGTGAAATCGTCGGCCGTCGGCACACTCAATGGCTTGCCGTACACCGCCTCGACGCCCGCCAAGTCATACCCCATCAACTGCAGCAGTGTCGGGAAGATGTTGTAGTGGCTGGAGCGATCCTTGTTCCCCGCCAGTTGCGCCTGCCAGTCAACGGTCTTCAAACCGCTGCCCTGGATCACCACCAGCGGCACCAACCCCTCCTCTTCCACCGGATCGCCGCCACAGTGCGTGTTCAAGCCCGGATTGCCCCGCTCATGCAGGTCCTGCCCATGGTCCGAGGTGTAGATCAGCAACGCGTTGTTCAAGTTCGCCTGAGCAAACACCCGTGAGAAAAACTCCCCGACGTTCCACAACAGCGTGTTCTTGTAGGCGTTGCGGTACAGCACCCAATCATCCGGCTGGCCATTGAAACCATCACGCTGGCCGGTGTCCGCCACCTCGACAAACTGTCCGCGCGGCAAGGTCGGACGATAGGCCATGAACGCATCCGGATACTTGTCGTGCACCGGAAAATGCGCGCCGACCTTGTTGATCACCACCAACTCCGGTTGGTCATCGTTGAGCAGTTCGATCAATTTCGCCGCCGCCGCCATGTCGCGATCACGCACGCTGGTCTGGTCGAATTGGACAAATTCGTCGATGTCTTTTTTCTCGGCGTCGTTCATCAGGTTCTGCAAATTGCCGGCGGTGCGCTGTGCGTCGATATAAACGGTACGCAGGCCGGCCTTTTTCGCGTACTGCCAGATCGACGGCAGCGTGCTGTTGATGCGCATGTAATCGGCGCGGGTGCCGCCGTAACGCAAAGTGACGTTGGTGTCGGCGCTGCAATTGGCGATGGAGGCGGCATAGCCGTAGTTGAAGATCTCGACCCCGGCACGCGGCTCCTTGAGATTGCTGTGCACGCCGAACGGCGCGTTGATGTCCAGGTAATTGCCGGAAATGCTCTCATCGATGATCAGCACGATGTCGTGGCCCACCGGCTGATCGGCGCGCGCCAGTTTCACCGGTTCACGGGGACCGACGGTATTGTGCAGGGCTTCATAGGTAAACAGATTCAGATACGCCAACGGCGTGTACATGATCGGCAGCCCCCGGGCGCCCTCACCCGCCCGCACAAACAGCACGGCACTGAGCAGCAGCACCCCGAGCACCGGGGCCGCCACCAGCAACGCACCCGGCAACGGCAGGCGCCGACGCGGCTTCAGCCCGATGCCGAACAGCAGCAGCAAACCACCGAGCACCCCACTGGTGAGCGCATCGCGGTACTGGTAGGCCGCTTCCTGAATGAATCCGCCGGAATACACCAGCGACACAAAGCTGCTGTACGTCAGGTAATCAGCCGTGACCCGGGTATAAACGTCGAAAAATACCGCCGAGACAAACATCGTCACAGCAAACAGGTGTCGAACCAGGGTTTGGCGGATGTACGCGGTCATGAACAGCGCCACCGTCAGCGCAATAAACATCCCGGCAAACAGCACTACCGGAAAGCCGATGCCCATCGCACTCAGACGTTCGACGTAATAGTCGTAGTTCTTCAGTAGATAGACAACTAACAGCAATTCTTTGAGGTATCGAATCATAGTATTTGCACTACTCGTTGAAGTCTTTTGGCCAATAGATTGTCGGCCATTTCTTGACACTAGCACCGCGCCATCAGAGCGCAAGAAATGTCGGACTTTCGCTAAAAGCGTCAAAAAAACGTTGACTCAAAAATGACACACTCAAGTGGCTGAAGGCCTTGTAATTCAGGGCCTACGACCGTTTATCGCTTTCTTTTAATTGTGAAAAACCCGTCAAAACCGCGGCAAAGCCATCTACGACAAGCACTTGATGGCCATTCGCCCCCAAAAATGGGGCGTCAAACCAGAGCAACATGTCATTTTGCTGACACGGTTTCCCACGGCTGGGCTATACCCCTTTTGACAGTCTTATTTCACATCTTTCCACCGTCTTACGAGGCACGCCAATATGGACGTGAGCGTATTTGGTACGGGCTACGTTGGCCTGATTCAAGCAGCGGCATTGGCCGATGTTGGACATCGCGTCCTGTGTGTCGACATCGACCCCAATAAAATAAAACAACTGCAACAAGCCGTGCCACCGATCAGTGAACCGGGGCTTTCCGGAACGCTTGAAGAAAACATCAAGGCCGGCCGTCTGCTGTTCACCACCCAGGCCAGCGACGCGGTCGAACACGCCGGGCTGATTTTCATCGCGGTCGGTACGCCTGCCGATGAAGACGGTTCCGCCGACCTCAGCCATGTACTCAATGTCGCCCGGCAGATCGCCAGTCTGATGGAGGCCGATCGCACACTCATCATCAAGTCCACCGTGCCGGTCGGCACGGCGGACCAGGTGGCTGCCACCGCCAACGAAGAATTGCAGCGCCGGGGCAAAGGCGCACTGACGGTGCGGGTGGTGTCCAACCCGGAGTTCCTCAAGGAAGGCAGCGCCCTCGCCGATTGCATGCGCCCGGACCGGATCATCGTCGGCACCAACGACGAAGAAGCTCGCAACCAACTGAGCGAACTCTACGCACCGTTCTGCCGCAACCATGAAAAGCTGATGTTCATGGACAACCGCAGTGCCGAGCTGACCAAATACGCGGCCAACGCAATGCTCGCCACCCGCATCAGTTTCATGAATGAGCTGGCCAACCTCACCGAACTGCTGGGCGCCGACATCGAAGCGGTGCGCAAAGGCATCGGCTCGGACCCGCGCATCGGTTACCACTTCATCTACCCCGGTTGCGGCTTCGGCGGCTCATGCTTCCCCAAGGACCTGCGCGCCCTGCTGCATACCGCCGAACACAACGGCATGCCATTGCGCCTGCTGCGCAGCGTCACCGACGTCAACGACAGCCAGCGCCACATCCTGTTCAGCAAACTGAACGCGCAATTCCCTGCCGGGCTGGCGGGCAAATCCATCGCGATCTGGGGCCTGGCGTTCAAGCCCAACACCGATGACATGCGCGAAGCGCCAAGCCGCTACCTGATGGAAGCGCTGTGGGCCGAAGGCGCGAGCGTGCAGGCTTACGACCCGGAAGCCATGTCCGAATGCCGGCGCATCTACGGCTATCGCAAGGACCTGCACCTGTGCGCCACCCGCGACGACACCCTCGAAGACGCCGACGCGCTGGTGATTTGCACCGAGTGGAAAAACTTCCGCGTGGTCGACTTCGACCTGTTGGCCAGCAAACTGCGCGCACGGGTGATTGTCGACGGGCGCAACCTCTACAACCCGGAACAAGTGGCCGCCGCGGGTTTGCACTACAGCGGCATCGGCCTGCGGCACATCGCTCCAGAGGCGCCGCGCCCATGAAAATACTCGTGACCGGAGCGGCCGGCTTCATTGGTGCCCACTGTGTGTTGCGGCTGTTGCGCGACGGGCATCAGGTGTGCGGGCTGGACAACTTCAACGACTACTACGACCCGCAACTCAAACACGATCGCGTGGATTGGGTGCAGGAGCAGGTCGGCCCTTTCCAGCTCGACAGGGTTGACCTGGCCGATGCCGCGGCCATCGAAGCCCTGTTTGCCCGCGAAACACCTGAGGTGGTGATTCACCTCGCGGCCCAGGCCGGCGTGCGTTACTCACTGGAAAACCCTCGGGCCTACCTCGACAGCAACCTGAACGGATTTCTCAACATCCTCGAAAGCTGCTGCCAGCACCCGGTCAAGCATTTGATCTACGCCTCGTCCAGTTCGGTGTATGGCGCCAACCAGCACACGCCGTACTCGGTCAAGGATGGCGTCAATCACCCGCTGTCGCTGTACGCCGCGACCAAGAAAGCCAATGAGTTGATGGCCCACAGTTACAGCCACCTGTTCGGCATTCCCTGCACCGGCCTGCGCTTCTTCACCGTGTACGGCCCCTGGGGCCGGCCGGACATGTCGCCGATCCAGTTCGCCCGGGCGATTGCCGAAGGCACGCCGTTGAAGTTGTTCAACTACGGCGAGCACCAACGCGATTTCACCTACATCGACGACATCATCGAGAGCATCGCCCGACTGATCGAGCGCGCTCCACAGGCCAACGTTGAGTGGGATCGCGAGCAACCGGACCCGGCCAGCAGCATGGCGCCGTGGCGGATCTACAACATCGGCGGCCAGCACCCGGTGGAGCTCAAGGATTACCTGGCGCTGCTGGAAAAACACCTCGGAAAAAAAGCCATCGTCGAGTTGCTGCCCCTGCAACCCGGCGACGTTCTCAACACCTGCGCCGACGCCAGCGACCTGGCTCGGGCAACCGGATTTCAGCCTTGTATCGAGCTGGATGAGGGACTTGGGCGCTTCATTGCCTGGTTCCGTGATTACTACCCACTGCCTATCGCCCATGCGCCGCTCGCGGCTGAATTTCAGCGGAGGATTCTATGACTGGACATGAAAAAGGTGTGCCACTGCAACAGTTGCGCCGTGACAAACGCCTGGACCCCGAACACCGAATGCGCCTCGACGCGGCGATCCACATGCAGGGTCGCGGCTGGGTCACCGGTCGTGACGGCGGTCGGCCGTGGACGCTGTCGCGCACCAACCGGGTCGTCGCCTGCCTCGGTGCGCTGCTGATCCTGGTGCTGATCTCGCCGGTGCTGCTGGGTCTGGCGCTGGCCATCAAACTCAGCAGCCCGGGGCCGGTGATGTTCGTGCAGAAACGCACCGGCTACCGCGGCCGCAAGTTCGGCATGTACAAGTTTCGCACCATGGTGGCCAACGCAGAGGAGCTCAAGGAGTCCCTGCGCCACCTGAACAAACACGGTGCCGACGCCATTGATTTCAAGATCGACAAGGATCCGCGAATTACCGGCATCGGCGGCTTCCTGCGGCGCAGCAGCCTCGACGAGCTGCCGAACCTGATCAATGTAGTGGCCGGCGATATGCGTCTGGTGGGCCCTCGGCCGACCTCGTTCAACGCCTATCGCTACAAGGACAGCCACCTTGCACGCCTGAGCATCTACCCCGGCATGACCGGCCTTTGGCAGATCTCCGGACGCAGCAATATCGACTTCGACCAGCGCGTTGAGTTGGACCTCAACTATATCGCCGAGCAGAGCCTCTTGCTTGATCTGAAGATCTTGTTGAAAACCCCCTTCAAAGTATTCAGCGGCCACGGAGCGAGTTAAATGGACGGTTCATCAGCCAAAAGTCTAAGCATTGCCAACCCGAGCGAGTCCAACCTGACGTCGACCGTGCTCGATCAAGATCTGCGGATCCTATTCCTGACCGCCGCCAACCCCGGCGCAGGCACGACCACCAGCGCCCTGGCGCTGGCCAGCCAACTGGCGCAGATGAGCAGCGGCCAGGTGCTGCTGGTCGACGCCAGCCAGTCGGCGACTAACCTCACGCAGCAGCTGGGGCTGACCAAAGAACGCGGTTTCCGCGATCTGCTGTTCAACACCCAGAGCCCGCCGTTGTTGCAGGACTGTGTGGTGGACGTTTCCAGCCTGCCCTTCCACATCCTGCCCAACGGCCGGTATGTGCGGGGCATCGAGCACCTGACGCCCGAGCGCCTGAGCCCGTTGCTTGATCAACTGGGCAGTCAGTATCGCTTTGTGGTGATCGACGGCGACGCGGTGTATTCGGCCGCCGACACGCTGGTCATCAGCACTCAGGTAGACGGCGTGATCATGGTCGTACGCTCCGAAGACACGCGTTGGGAAGTGGCCCAGGCCGCGGTTCAGCGCCTGACCCAGGCCGGTGCGAAGCTGGTCGGCAGTGTGTTCAACCGACGCAAGTACTACATGCCCAAATGGCTCTACAAAAACCTGTAAGCAACCAGAAAAGGATGACGACATGAACGCCAAGATGCTTGTCCTGCTGTTGCTGCCGCTTGCAGGTTGCTCCAGCACTTCCGAAACCCAGAGCATGCCGGTGCAGATCCTCACGGCCTCGCCGGCCAACGCCCAGGCCACCGACATGCCCAAGGTCGAACAAACCTTGCGGCCCCAGGATGTGCTGGACGTGATCTTCCACATCAGCACCAGTGGCTCGGACGCCTACCGCATCCAGTCCGGTGACCAGATCGGCCTGAACTTCACCGCCGCGAGCCAGCTCAACGGCAATCAACTGGTGCTGCCCGACGGCACCATCGAACTGCCGGGCGCCAACACCTCGGTGAAAATTGCCGGGCTGACGTCCGAAGACGCACGTCAGGAAATCCAGCGTGCCTATCAGCGCAAACAGCTGTTCCAGCCCAACCGCAACCAGCTGTCGGTGCAGGTCATCAGCCCGCTGAGCAACGAAACGAACCTCAAGAGCGCCCTGAACCACCCTGGTACCGGCATGAGCCGGGAGATCACCGTGGGCACCGACGGTTATGCGAGTTTCCCGGAAATCGGCGCCGTGCCGCTGCAAGGCATGACCGTCAATCAACTGGAAACCTTCCTCAACAAACGCTACGCGCAACTGCCGGGACGGATGACCGTCGACGTGCTGCTGAAATCCACCGCGGGCAACGAAATCTATGTGCTGGGCGAAGTCGGCCAACCGGGTTCCTACCCGATCCGCCGGCCGGTCTCGGTGCTTGAGGCGCTGACCCTGGCCCGTGGCACCAACGTCAAGGCACGCCTCGATTCGGTGGTGATCATGCGTCGCAACGGTAACCAGGTTCAGGCCGTGCGTTATGACGTCGAAAAAGCCCTGTCCGGCGATGCGTCGCAGATCGCCTACCTGCAACCGGACGACATGCTCTACGTGCCCAAGACCAAACTGGCCAGCGCCGGCGAGCTCGCACGGCAATTGGCGGACGTGGTGTTGTTCCAGGGTGTGGGCGTGAGTTTCGGCTACCGCCTCGACAACAAAGACGACAACAACAACTGACTCTCAGGTGACCTGACATGAATCCAAAGGAAAACTACCTGCACGAGTTCTTCAGGATCTTCTTCGCCAACAAACAAATGGTGAAGCGAGTCTTCCTGGTCTTTGCAGTGATTGCCCTGGTGCTACCGCTGCTGCTCAAGCTGAGCTTCGATATCACCGCCCAGGTGATCGTGCAGTCCAAAAAACTGTCCCAAGGGGACGCCACCACCTCACTCAACCAGGAAAACGCCTCGTTCATTCCACCGTCCCTGGCGGACATGGAAACCGAGAGCAATATCCTGCGCTCGCCGGCCCTGATCCGGCAGACCATCAGCGAACTGCGGGACAAGGGTGAATACACCCCGCCACCCGGCGTGTTCAAAAAGCTGCTGGGCGAACCGTTCAAACAGTACGTCAGTACGCCGCTGCGCGAACACGTGATCAACCCGCTGCGCGATGCGCTCGGGCTTGAGACCGACCCGGTGCGCGACACGGCGCTGGATGCGCTGACCCAAGAGGCGATCGATAGCTTGAAGATCGAAACCTTGCCGGGCTCTAACGTGATCTCGATCATCTACAGTTTTGGCGATCCGGCGCAGGGCACCAAGTTTGTTGCCTCACTGCTGCAAAACTACCTGGTCAGCCGTCAGGCCCTGCAATCGATCGACCTGCCACAGAGCTTCTATGAAACCAAGAAGACTCAGTATCAGGTGCGCCTCGATGGCCTGGAAGGCAATCGACTGTCGTTGCTCGAAGCGATCGGCTCGTCCGATCCCAAGGAGGAAATCACCTTCCGCCTCAACGCCATCAACACCGAGGAGCAAGCGCTCAACCTGTATCGCGACCGCCTGCTGCAAAGCCAACGCTGGCTTGAATACCTGAAAACCAGCCTGGCCGCCGCCAGTAACAACAAGCTCAACGACTACACCTTCCCCTACACCTTCACCACCACCGTGGACAACGTCGCCTTCGAAGATCGCGAGATCAAACAGATGGGCGAGGCGCTGACCACTCAAGTCAGCCGCTACATGAACGACCTGGCGATCTTCCAGCCGAGCAGTGAACCGATGCTGCTGACCCGCGAGCAAATCGCCCGCACCCGTCAGCAATTCTTGAAAGTGGTCAGCAACCGGATTCAGGAACGCACCATCGACCTGCAGGTTGTCGGCTCGGTGATCGAACAGAAGACCGCGCGCATTGCCGAGTTCAAGAACCGCATCCACCAGTTGCAGGAAACCCAGAGCAAGCTGCGGCAGATGGACACCGAGATCAACGCCTTGCACGCCGCGTTCGCCACCTACGCCCAGCGCTTCGCCGAAAGCAGCACCGCTCGCTCGCTGGACAACGACCTGTCCAACGCACGGGTACTCAGCCCGCCGTACGAACCGACTGCCGCAGCGTTTCCGAAACCGATGCTGATCATTCCGTTCGGGTTGTTCACCGGTCTGTTGCTGGCGATTGCCCTGGTCTACGTGCGTGAGTTCTTCGATCACCGCTTCAAGCACCCAGCGCAAATCACCCACGAACTGGGCCTGCCGGTGCTGTTGGTGATCAACGATCAAAACGTGCTGCCGAGCAATCCGCACAGAAACATGTCCGTACGCGGCATTGCCCATTGGGTGCGCAATTGAACGCGCCGCTCAACCCTACCCTGCCGATCATTCATTTGCTCAGCAGCGGCGGCTTCTACGGGGCTGAGCGGATGTTACTCGACCACTGCCTGGCGACGCCGGGGCAGCATCAGGTGTTGTTTCTCGATGCGCCCTACGCGTTACTCGCGCGGTTTCGCGAGGCCGGCGTGGACTGTCGCGGCTGCACGGGGCTGGGGGCGTTGCTGGCGCATTTGCGTCAGCGGCGGGCCGAGCGGCCGCTGATCAATACGCATAACTTCAAAGGCCTGTTGTTTGGCTGGGTCGGCGCAACCCTGTTGCGCCTGCCCTTGGTGATTACGCAGCACGGCTTCACGCCGCGCAGTCGCAAGCAGAAGTTCTACACCTGGCTCAGCCTGCAATTGTGCCGCACAGCCTCGGTGAAGCGCGTGGTCTGCGTCGCCGAAAGCATTGCTGCACTGTGCCGTCAGGCCAGCGTCCGGGCGGAAAAGCTGCAAGTGATCCCCAACGGCCTGCCGGCCGCGAAAGGTGTGTTGCCGCACCGCGTCGATCGCCAGCGTTGGCTGGCCGGTTACGTCGGGCGGCTGAGCAGTGAAAAGGGCCCCGACCTGTTTCTCGATGCGCTGATTCCGCTCTGCCAGCAACACCCG
The DNA here is from genome assembly GCF_044746405.1 of Pseudomonas sp. NPDC086251. Taxonomy (NCBI): domain Bacteria; kingdom Pseudomonadati; phylum Pseudomonadota; class Gammaproteobacteria; order Pseudomonadales; family Pseudomonadaceae; genus Pseudomonas; species Pseudomonas sp. NPDC086251. Next base: position 26,033 of record NZ_JBIVBY010000012.1, on the reverse strand, counting down.
CAACTGGACGCCGTGATGCTCGGCGACGGCCCGGAACGGGACAGCCTGATGGCGCGTATCAGTGCCGCGGGTCTGCAGGAGCGCATCACGCTGCCGGGTTATCAGACCGACATGAATGTGTGGTGGCGGCAACTCGATGCGCTGGTGATCAGCTCGCGCACCGAAGGCACGCCGATGATTCTGCTCGAAGCGATGCAGGCCGGCGTGCCGGTGGTGGCTTTCGGCGTCGGCGGGATTCCCGATGTGCTGCAAAACCGCCACAACGGCCTGCTGGCGACACCCGCCGACAGCGCCGCCCTCGCCCACCAGATCGGCACCTTGCTGACTGAGCCGGCCCTGGCGTGCGACCTGATCGACAACGCAAGACGTACACAATTGGATCGCTACGACCTCAAGGCCCTGGCCGAACGCTGGTCGCAGCTTTATATCCGTACTGCACGGGAGGCACGCGCGTGATCTTTCCGCTCTCGATTGTCAGTTTGCTCGGCCTGGTCTGCCTTGGTTTGCTGGCCAGCCCTTATCCCTTTCTGGCACCGGGAGCGGTGCTCGGCCTAGTGGGTGTCGCGTTGCTGTATCGCAAACCCACCTGGGGTTTACTCGGGATTGCGGCGCTGGTGCCGTTTGAAGGTTTCTTCAAGGACAGTGCATTGTCCGGCCCCAAGTTCCTCGGCATATCCCTGGCCGTGATCCTGATGCTGCAACTGGCGATTCACCAGCTGCCCTCCGAACGCCTGCGCAGCAACATCTGGCGCTACCTGGTCTGGTTCATGCTGTTGTACCTGCTGAGCCTGCTCAATACCGATGACATGGGCATGTCGATGGGGCATCTGCGGGAACTGAGCGTCGGCCTGATTCTGTTTGTGATCACGCTGCTGATCGGTCGCGAGTTGAACCTGGACCTGTTCGCCAAACTGGTGACCCTCAGTATCACGGCGACCTGCGTATTGGCGATGTTTTCCAGCAAGTATCAGGACCAGGGCCGCGCCACCGGCCTGCTGGAAGACCCGAACGGCTTTGCCATGCTGATCGCCTTCGCCGTGCCGCTCGCCTTGTTGCTGGTGATCCGCAGTCCGAAGCTGCTGCACCGGTTGTTCTGGGGCGCGTGCTTCATTTTGCTGCTGGGCGGCATGACCAAGACCGAATCCCGTTCGGGGCTGGTGGTGCTGTTTCTGAGCCTGGCGATTGGCGCCTGGCACTACCGTGTCGAGCTCAAACGCATCCGTCCACGGCACCTGGGCTTTGCCATGCTCGGCATGGCGATCGTGATTCCGCTGGCGATTTACGCGATGCCGCCCGGTTACATCGAGCGCATCCAGTCCTTGAGTATTTTGAAAGCCGGTGCCAAGAGCCAGGACGAATCCCTCGGCCGCCGCGCCTCCTACATCGTGGTCGGCAGCCAGATGATCCGCGAGAACCCGCTGCTGGGCACCGGTCCCGGGACCTTCCCTTTGCATTACGCCAGCACCGGTTACGCCAAGGCGTTTTCAGCCAACCGCAAAGTCGGCGACCTGTACCGGCGCGCCCACAACACGTACCTGGAAGTGTTCAGTGAACTGGGGGTTCCCGCCGGCCTGTTGTTCGTCGGCATGCTCGGCCTCGGCTTGTACAACCTGGTGCGTGCGCGTCGCCTCTGGATGCAGCGAAAAAACCGCGTGCAGGCAGATTTGATGACGCACATGAGCATGAGTTTTCTGTCGCTGACGCTGTTTTTGATGTTCCTCAGTGCACCCAACCAAAAGTACGTGTGGATCATGCTCGCCCTGACAAGCGTGCTGCGTCTGAAAGCTGAAGAAAGCCCACTCACGGAGGCCAAGGCATGAGCCGCATCAGTATCGTCATACCGATGTACAACGAAGCCCATCACATCGCCCGGACCTTGCTGGCTGCGCAACGCGCCACCTTCGCGGCCGGCCTGGAATGCGAGCTGATCGTGGTCGACAACGGCTCCGAGGATCAGGGCCCGCACATTGCCCGGCAAATGGGCGCGCAGGTGCTGGAACTACCGGGCTTGCTGATCGGCGCCCTGCGTAATCGCGGCGCCGCCGTCGCCACCGGTGAATGGCTGGCCTTCATCGATGCCGATGTCGAGGTGCCGGAGGACTGGCTGACGCTGTTGTTGAAAATCGAGCCTGCGGTTCAGGTCGATGTCCTCGGGCTGGACCTGCACACCCCGGCGGAAGCGCCGTGGTATGCCGATGCCTGGCAACGCCGCACGTTGCGTCCGAGTGCGGACACCGTGCAAACCGTGCGCTGGCTGCCCAGTTCCAACCTGCTGATGCGCCGTCCCTGGTTCGACAAGGTCGGGGGTTTCGATGAAAACCTGCGCACCGGCGAGGACAAGGACTTCACCATGCGCCTTAGCCATGCCGGCGCACGCTTGCTCTCGGTCAACCAGACCGTCGCCCTGCATTGGGGGTATGAGGGCAGTTGGGGCGAATGGATGGGCAAGGAATTCTGGCGTCAGGGCAGTCATCTGCAATTACTGCGCAGCCACGGCATGACGATGCGTTTGCTGCGCTTCCCGATGCTGTCGATTCTCGCCTGGGTCCTCGATTTCATGGCGATTTCCGCCCTGCTTGATGGCTTGCCGCACCTGGCGTTGTTTCTATTATTTATCACCAGTGTGCCAGCGCTTGCCTTGAGCATGCGCCAAAGCCTGAAGCATCGGGATGTCGGTCTGACACTGCAACTCTGGGGCCTGCACTGGTTGCGTCTGCACCTGGCCGGCGCCGCGTTTATCCTCAGCCTTTGTCATTGGAAAGCAAGGAGGCCTGCCCGTGGCTGAATTCATTTTCTGGATGTGCCTGTTACTGCCGGTGTACGCCTACCTCGGTTATCCGCTGCTGCTGACGTTGCTCGCGCCGTTTTTTCCGGCGCGCCGGCACACGCCAGCAGAACCGATGAACATCAGCATCGTGGTCGCCGCGCATAACGAGGCGCGGCACATCGAACACAAGCTGCGTACGCTGCTGGCCCAGGATTATCAGGCACGCTCGCTGCAGATCATTTTGGCCAGCGACGGCTCGACCGACGACACCGTGGCCTGCGCGCACAAGGTCATCGACCCGCGCATCACCGTGCTCGACCTGCCCCGCCAAGGCAAGGCCGCGACATTGAACGCGGGCGTGGCGCTGAGCACCGGCGATATCCTGGTGTTCACCGATGCCGACAACCAATGGTCCCGCGATACTCTCGGCCACTTGCTCGCGCCCCTGGCAGACCCGGCAGTGGGCGCCTGCGCCGGGCACATGGTGATCCCGGTCGCCGGCAAAGGCCTGAGCATCGGTGACAGCCTCTATCGGCATTACGAAGGCTGGCTGCGCAAGGTCGAGAACCGCACCGGTTGCATGGTCTCCGCCGACGGCGCCCTGCTGGCCCTGCGCCGCGAGCTGTTCCAGAACGTACCGGCGGAGGTCAACGATGACTTCTTCATCAGCACCTGCGCGCCGGTGGCGTTCAAGCGCATCGTCTACGTGCCCGAAGCGCAGGTGATCGACCAGGGCGTGGATGAGGCCGACAAGCAATTCCGGCGCCGTCAGCGGGTGACCGTTGGCGGTCTGCAAAGCCTGGCCCAGCGCAGCGAACTGCTCAATCCTATGAAGCACGGCTTGTATTCGATTGCGTTGATCAGCCACAAGTTGATCCGCCGACTGGCGCCGATCCTGCTGTTGCCGTTGCTGCTGAGCAATTTCTGGTTGTGGGAAGAACACGGTTTCTATCGCCTGAGCCTGATCGCACAACTGTTCGGTTACGCGGTGGCCATCGCCGGCCTGCTGGATTCGCAACACCGTTTGCCGAAACCGTTTCGTCTGGCCGCGTTCCTTCTGGTGACCCTTGCCGGGATGAGTATCGGCCTGTGGCAGTTCTTGCGTGGCCAGCGGTACGCCCAATGGAACCCCGAGCAAAATCGTTGAAAGGACCGTGCCATGGCGATCAAACAATTATTAAAACGCACCAGTGGCTGGCTTTACCTCAACTCGCCGGTGGGGCGCAATCAGCTGCACGGCGCCGGCGTGATCCTGATGCTGCACCGGGTGCTGGCCAGCGATCGCGCCGCTGAACTGCCGCATCGCAATGAACTGTGTGTCGGGCCGAAAGCCTTCGAGCATTTGCTGGTGTGGCTCAAACGGCATTTCGACTGCGTGCCGCTGATGGAGATCCTGCAACCCGGCGCGAAACGCTCGGAACGGCCGAAAGTCGCGCTGACGTTCGACGATGGCTGGCGCGACAACGCCTTGAACGCCTTCCCGCTGCTGCAAAAACATCAGGTGCCGGCGAGCATTTTTCTGTCCACCGATTTCATCGGCAGCCGCCAGCGTTTCTGGTGGGAAAGCATCGGCGAAACCCTGTGGAACAGCCATGGTGAACACGCCCGGAAGCAGTTGATTGACTGCCTGCAACAAGTCGGTCGGCCGCTGCCGCCGCTGCTCGATGATCCGGATGAGCCACGTCGCAGCCTGGCGCTTTTGCATTTCCTGCAAACCCTGAAGACCCTGTCCCCGGACGATCTGAATCGACTGACCGACGCCTGCCCGCAGGACTCGTTGCCACAAGCGCTGGATTGGCATCAGGTGCGTGCGCTGGAAGCGTCCGGCCTGGTGCGCTTCGGACCGCACGGCGCCAGTCACGCGATCCTCACCGGCCTCGACGATCAGCGCCTCGATGAAGAATTGAGCCGCAGTCGCGACGCGCTGTTGAACGGCTGCAATCGGCCGCTGCCGGTTTACTGCTACCCCAATGGCGACAACGACGCGCGCGTTCGCCAGCAGGTAGCCGCGCATAAATTCCCGTTCGCCCTGGGCACCGGCACGGGTATCTATCGTGGCACCGACAACCCATTGGCCCTGCCACGGTTTGGCGTCAGCCAGCGCACCGCACGCAATCCAGAGTTGCTGTCCTGGCGCATCTACCGTGGGGCCCGCCCATGAGCCGCAGCCACTACCTCAAGCATTTGGCCCTGAGCATGGGGACCAAATTGGCGATGATCGCCCTGCGTTTGCTGCGCAACGTGTTGCTGGCGCGAATCCTCGGGCCCAGCGAGCGCGGTTTGTTTGCGCTGCTCAGCACCCTGCCCGACCTGATCAGCGCCGCCACCAGCGGCGGGCTGAATTCGGCGGTGGGTTTTCAGGCCGCCAAGCAACGGCCTATGGGATTGTTGCTGAGTCAGGTGCTGGTGTTCGGCTGTTTGCTCGCCGGTTTGTTGACCTTGCTAGTGGTGGCGTTGACCCGCGAATTCGGCAGTGAACTGGACATCACCACCCAGCTCGGTTTGCTCGCCTGGCTGTTGCTGCTGGCGGTGCCGCTGACCGTGCTGAAAAGCGGGCTGTTGACGTTGCACAACGCCTCGGGCGGCGTGGTGGCGTTCAATGCCTTGCGACTGGTGGAATCCCTGGCGCCGCTGCTGCTGTTCCTTGCCTTGTTCTGGATGTGGAAAACCGCCGCCCTGGAAGCCGCGTTGATCAGCTGGCTGGCCGGCATCAGCCTGGTGGTGCTGGCCGGTTGGGTCTGGCTCAAACGCGAGCAGCCGCTGACGCTGCAATGGGATCGCGCCAGCCAGAACGAACTGCTGCGCTACAGCGCTCGCAGCCATCCGGATTTGCTGTTCCAGCAAGTGATTCTGCGTTCCGATTACCTGTTCATCGGCGCCCTGCTCGGCAGTACCGCCCTGGGTCATTACGCCATGGCCAGCGCCGCCGCCGAGTTGCTGCTGATCGTCCCGGAAGCGGTGACCACGCCCCTGATGAAGCGCCTGCTGCAACAGGAAGAAGGCATCGACAAAGTGACGCCACTGGCCCTGCGCCTGACGGCCACAGTGATGCTCGGTGCGTGCCTGACCATGGCACTGATTGGTGAATGGCTGATCGTCACACTGTTCGGCGTCGCTTATCAGCCGGCCTATCCGGCCTTGCTGGCGCTGCTGCCGGGACTGCTCGGTTTGTGTTACGCGAGCATCCTGCGCCTCGACCTGCTGGGCAAGAATCGCCCCGGCACCATTTCGCTGTTGATGGGCATCAGTGCGTTGCTGAACCTGGCGCTGAACCTGGTATTGATCCCGACTTACGGCATCGTCGGCGCGGCGGCGGCCTCGTCCATCGCTTACCTCGCGGTGACCATTGCGCTGCTGGTGATGTACTGCCGGTTGAGTCACGTACCGGTCTGGCAAACCCTGATCATCCTGCCCAGCGATGTGGCACCGATGCTTCAGATGCTGCAACGGAAGTCGGCATGAAACGCCTCCTGCTGCTGTTGAGCCTTGGCTTCTCGCTGAGCGCCTTGGCGGCGCCCATGCGTTGGGCCGATATTCGCGACGGCAGCCTGTACTTGCAACCGGATCGCCCCGACACGCTGACCGTCCGCTGGGTGCCCGCGTGGCACGCGGATTCCAACGAAGAGCGCCTGTACCTGCTCGACGGCCAAGGCAAACTGCAGGGCGAACGCCTGATTGCCGCGAGCAATTCCCGGGGCAGCCAGAGCTGGCCGTTGGCACCGAGCGCCGCCAGTTATCGCCTGGAGATTCCCGGCTATAGCTTCCGCCGCTACACGGTTGAACACGATGAGCACACGGCGGCGCTGTTCGCCCCGGCCAAGGTGCATTTCAGCGCCGAAACCCGCGACGGTGACGAGCTGTATTTCAAGGTCGCGGCGGGTGAACACGCGGTGCTGGCCGGTAAATTCCACGGTGGCGTTGGTGCCCTGCAAGCGCAACGGGTGAGTGACGGGCAAAAACGGTCACTGGCCCTCAAACCCTACCGCGGGTATTGGCAGTTCGATCAGGTCGAGTTGCCGGTCGCCAGTGTCGACCAGGTCTGGCGCCTGCGCCTGCAAGGCAGTGGCAAAGCGGCGTTCTGGCTCGACGGCACGCCAAACCTGTTCGCGCAGAACCCGCAACAGCTCAAGCCCCTGCGCGAGGACGACGGCCAGACTCGCTTGACCCTGCATCAAAAAGTACTCGGCCCGACGCCGAACCTGGCCATCGCCCTGCCCTACGTGAAACCGCCGGAGTCGAGTTTCGCCGTGCTCGACGCGCTCAAGCCCCAGGCAGGGACTTACTACAGTTTCGTCGACATCACCGCGAAGAATCCGCACTACGAAGACGCGTTCCGTCAGCTGTATCAGGACCGCTTCGGCATCACTCAAGACATCACCCTGTTGGCCGGCAGCCAGCGCAAGGCCGACCTGCGCGCCGACACCGTCAGCAACGCCGGCCTCGACGCCTGGCTCGCCACGACCCGAGCCCTGGGCGGCAAAGGCACCCATTACATCGGTTTTGCCGACGAACCGAACCTCAACTACGCCGATTACGCCGACTATAAAAGCATCTTCGACAGCATGGCCCGGCAGGTCCGCAGCAATCCTGAGAACGCCAAGGCCGGCGTGCGCATCGCCATGCCCGCCAGTTCCAGATTGATCAACGGCCCGTTCGTCGATAACGGCGCCGACAAGCGCGGCATCGACTGGGCCAGGCGTTTGCTGGCGCAATCCCCTGACCAGATCGATGCCCTGGCCTGGCACGAATGGATGGTTCGCGACCTGCTGGCGACCCGCGTGTATCGCGACAGCGTGCGCCGCGCCGCCGACCTGGTGGGCCTCGACGACCAAGGGCGGCCGCGCAAGGCCTTGTTGCTGGACCAGACCAACATGTCCAGCGGTTCAAGCCTCAGCCCTTACGATCAGGAAACCCACTTCGCCTCAATGTGGTGGGCCTCGGTGGTCATCAACTCGGCGCAAGACGGTTTGCTGGAGATGCTGGGCTGGTTCCAGGCCGCCGACGAACCCGAATACCCCAAAGGCATGTTGCGCGTTCTCGGCGACGATCACTTCGAACTCAAGCCCGTGGGCCTGGCACAACACTTCATTTCGGAGCATTGGCTGAGCAAAGTGCTGTGGCTGGAGAACGACGCCTTCGAGGTCGACGTCCTGGCCATGACCGACGACTCCAAACGTGGCCTGCTGGGGGTCAACAAAGGCACGCGCTTGCAACGGGTGGATATGACCGGGGTGCCTTGTCCATTGGCCAATGGCTCATTGCGTTACTTCGGCGCGGACAACCGCAGCCGCGATGCACCTTTCAACTGCCAAAACGGGCGCGTCAGCTTCGAACTGCCTGGGGAAACCTTGTTCGCCCTGAGTTGGAGCGCCTCATGACCACCTATCAAATGCTTTGCCACGCGGGCCACTTGCCGCGCGTTGCACCACTCCACTTACGGTCCATGCCGTCAGGAGTCAACAACATGAGTATTTTGAAGAAGCTCAGCGAGCACATCAGACAGAAAGGCCTGCGCGCCACTGTCAAAAAAGCATGGAAGCATTTCGTCTTTTCCCACCAGGAACTGATCTGGATGGAGCGCGACCTGGTCAGCCCTATCCCGCCGCATAAACTCAAGCCCTACGCGCCGTTGCGCCTGGAAACCATCACCCCGGACAACGCCGTGGCGTTCACCCGTCATTTCGGCGATCGCGTGGAAACCATGGCCGAACTGGCCCGCGAAGGTCATACGGGGCACATGTACCTGGACGATAAAGGCGATGCGGTGGCGTTCATCTGGGGCAGCGCGCGCGACTACCACGACCGTCATTACTTCGGCTGCTGGTTCCCGGTGAAGGAAGGCGAGTTCTTTGAATTCGGCGGCGAGCAGATCCGCGCCTACTGGGGCTCCCTGCTGTCGGTTGATTTCCAACTGAACCTTTGGAAAGCCATGCAGGCTAAAGGCTGCAACAAAGTGGTCGACGTCTGCGAAAGCCACAACATCCCGGCCCTGAAGTTGCACATTCGCATGGGCTACAAGGAGCAAGGGCGGATCATGAACGTCTACGAGCTGTTTGGCCGCTGGCGCTTCTACCGCGAAACCCACTACAGCGAATCGCGCCTGGATGCCTTGCGCAAACCGGCCCGTGAACCTGCTACAGCACCGGCGACCTGACCCTATGGCGGCTCGATTCGAATGGCGCACATCCTTGTGCGCCGCTGACTTCCCCGCAGCGGCTTATGAAGCGCTGCGTCTGCGTGTGACGGACCACACGCCATTCAATACGCTGGCCTGGATGACCGCGTCGGAACAGGCACTGGCGGCCGGGGAAAACCTGCACGTTTTGCTCGGCTGGCAAGGCAACGAGTTGGTCTTGTGCCTGCCGCTGGTGGCTTCGGTGGAGCGCTTCGGCGGGCTGCCGTTCCGGGTGTTGCATCACCTGGGTTATCCGCTTGCCGATCGCCTTGCCTTACTCGCTCGCCTGGACGCCGAGAACGTGCGCAAGGCACTGATCGAGATCCGTCGCCGGTTGCCTCATGCCTTGCTGCAACTCAACGAAATGTCCGAACCGACGGGCGAAGAAAGTGCCCTGGCGCACTGGATGGCCCACAGTTCGACCGGCGAGCGACGCCTCAGTTGCCGAGCGCCGGTGCACCTGATCAGCGAGGCCGATCGCCAGGAAGTCTCTGGCGACCCACGCTATAAACTGCGTCGCGCGCGCAAACGCATCGCGGCCTGCGGTGCCGTCGTCCGCCGAATCACGCCCGACGCGTCGACCATGGGGCCGTTGTTGCAGGCCATCAGCGAAGTCGAAGCGGTGAGCTGGAAAGGTGATGAAGGCGTCGGGATTTTTGCCGATGAGCGCCACCGGACCTGGATGGATCAGGCCTTCACCGCCCTCGCCGCCCAAGGGTTGGTGCGCGTGGTGGTGCTGGAACTGGACGGACGCTGCATCAGCTATCGCCTCGGGTTGCTGGAACAGGGCCGACTGTACGATTACAACCTGGCGTTCCTGCCGCAATACGCCGACCTGGGCAGCGGCCGAGTGCTGCTCGAAGAGTGGATTCGCTGGGGCCTCGACGACAACTGGCGCTGGATCGATGCCTCACGCGTCAGCCTGGAGAATTCCAGCCATCAATTGCATGAGCGCATGACCGGGCAACTGGAGCACTGGCGCTGGAGTTTTTATTCCTGGCAGCCCAGTGGGGTTGCGCTGGGATTGGCGTTGCGTTTTTGGCAACGGCTCAAACCGTCGCTGCAAAAATGGCGAGCCCGGCGCGCGGCGTCAGCCGTTAAGCCGACGCCGGTTGCCGCTGCTGTAGCGGCACCTGTTGCAGCACCTGTTTCAAAGAAGGCGGCTACGCCCAGCGAAAAAATCATGGAGGGAGAACATGCCTCAACACGTCATAGTTAACGCTGACGACTTCGGCCTCAGTGCCTGCGAAAACGCAGTGATCCTGGGGGCTTTTCAAGCCGGGATCATCAGCTCCGCGACGGCCATGGCCAATATGCCGGCCTTCGAAGCGGCGTGCGTCCTGGCGCGGCATCCGTTGCTCGAAGGGCGCATCGGCTTGCACTTCAACCTGACTTACGGGCGACCGTTGAGTCAGTCGATTCTGAGTCGGCCGACCTTCTGCGACAGCGCCGGCGTTTTCGACCTCAACCTGTCCCGCCACCGCCTCTGGCTCAATCGCCGGGACCGTGCCGCGGTGCTGGAAGAACTCGAAGCGCAATGGCAACGCTGCCTGGACAACGGCCTGCGCCCCAGCCATCTGGATTCTCATCAGCACGTGCACAACATCTGGCCGATCGGCGAGATCGTCGCGCGCTTCGCTGCCCGCCAAGGTGTGGCGGTGCGGTTGGCGCGCAATCTGGGGCAAAACCTGAACCTGCCCAAGCGTGTGTTCAAGGAACTGCTCAATCGTCGTTTGCGCAGCCTTGCCGGCGTCACCGCGGATTATGTGTGCACGCCAGTGGACCTGCGCGATAGCGATGTGCCGACCGAAGGCGTGCTGGAAATCGTCGCCCATCCGACTCAGCTGGGCGCTGATTTCGGTGACGCCTACTTGCCTCCCGATGAGTCGCTAACCCGTGTGCTAGAGCGGCGCCTGCAAGGTGTGCCACGTATCTCATACGGCTTGGTCAACGGGTTTATGCAGACCGGTGCAGCGGCACTCGAATAAGTTACATAAGTTGCAACATATTCAAAGCTGGCGCTTTGACATGAATTTCCAACCTTGATCTATACCCATCAAAAGCACCATCCACCACACCCTGGCCCCGGCTTAGGAGAGCAACATGAGCGTCATCGACAAGCTTCGCGAACGAATCAAACAAAAAGGCCTGAGCCGCACGTTCAACACGCTGTGGAAGCGTTATGTGTTCTTTCACTGGGAGCTTTTATGGATGGAGCGCGACCTGGTCAGCCCGGTACCGCCGCACAAGTTGCGTCCGTATTCGGGGGTGCGCCTGGTCGCCATCACGCCCGAAAATGCCACGGCGTTTACCAAGCACTTCGGTGACCGGGTCGAGACCATGGCCGAACTCGCCGCAGAAGGTCACACCGGGCAGATGTACCTGGACGAAGACGGCCACGCCATCGCGTTCATCTGGGGCAGTACGCGCGACTACCACGACCGTCACTATTACGGCTGTTGGTTCCCGGTCAAACCCGGCGAGTTCTTCGAATTCGGCGGCGAGATGACCCGCGGCTACTTCGGCACCAGCCTGTCGGTGGACGCCCAGATCAACCTGTGGGCCGCCATGGCGGAACAGGGTTGCAACAAGGTGGTGGACGTCTGTGAAACCCATAACATCCCAGCGCTGAAACTGCACATCCGCATGGGCTATCACGAACAGGGCCGCGTCACCCACGTCTACGGCCTGTTCGGTCGCTGGCGCTTCTTCCGCGAAACCCGCTACGAAGGCTCACGCCTGGACCCACTGCGCAAACCGGGACGGCCAGTGGTGACGGGTGCGGCGAGGGCTTGAGTCATCGGTGGGTGACTGAAAGAATGCCATCGCGAGCAGGCTCGCTCCCACAGTGGATCTCCAGCGCACACAATACCTGTGCAAGACGACGATCAAATGTGGGAGCGGCTTGCCCGCGATGGCGGCGGCACATTCGATGTTGAGGTGACTGAAAGAATGCCTTCGCGAGCAAGCCCGCTCCCACATTGGATCTCCAGTGCACACAAAACCTGTGCAAGACGACGATCAAATTGTGGGAGCGAGCCTGCTCGCGATAACGGCGGCACATTCGACGTTGAGGTGACTGAAAGAATGCCATCGCGAGCAGGCTCGCTCCCACAGTGGATCTGCGGTGCACACACAACCTGCGCAAGACGACGATCAAATGTGGGAGCGGGCTTGCTCGCGAAGGCGGCGGCACATCCAGCATTGATGTGACTGGAAAATAGCTTTCGCGAGCAAGCCCGCTCCCACACTGGAACTCCAGTGCACACAAAACCTGTGCTCGTCGACGATCAAATGTGGGAGCGGGCTTGCTCGCGAAGGCGGCGGCACATCCAGCATTGATGTGACTGGAAAATAGCTTTCGCGAGCAAGCCCGCTCCCACACTGGATCTCCTGCGCACACACAACCTGTGCAAGACGACGATCAAATGTGGGAGCGGGCTTGCTCGCGAAGGCGGCGGCACATCCAGCATTGATGTGACTGAAAGAATGCCATCGCGAGCAGGCTCGCTCCCACAGTGGATCTGCGGTGCACACACAACCTGCGCAAGACGACGATCAAATGTGGGAGTGAGCCTGCTCGCGATGCAGGCGACGCGGTTTCAGGTCTTCACCGCCACCCACGTAAAACACAACGGCAACTGCGCCTGCTGCTCCTGATACCGGTCATAGAGTTCCTCGCGGTTGGAATGCGGGTATTCCTTGAAGTGGCTGATGTGCAGCCCCGCATCGAGGGCGCCGGTGAAGATTGCGCCCAGGGTGTGGACGAACCAGTAGGACGGCGACGACGGTTGTTCGACTTTGCCTTCGTAGACGATCGGTTCGTTCTGCACAAAAGGCTCGCGGCGAAAGTACGAGCTGGTCGGGCGATAGGGATCGGCGGCCTCGGGGTCGAACATTTCCAGGAACGGGTGGGTTTCATACACCACCAGGCTGCCGCCCGGTTTCAGTGTTTGCGCGACGTGGCGGAAGAATTCGCCGATGTCCGGCATCCAGTTCAACACGCCGATGGTGACCAGGGCCACGTCGAAGCGCCCCTGAAGTTCACGCGGCAACTGATGGATATCGGCCTCGATGAATTGCGGCGCATGGGGTGAGCGCGATGCCAGTTCCCGCGCCTGTTCGAGAAAGGCCTCGGACTGGTCGACGCCCACTACGCTGCGGGCCCCCAGCGCAAACAGCGAAAGACTTTCGCGGCCATTGTTGCAGCCCAGTTGCACCACGTCCTTGCCGTCGACACCGACCTGCTCCAGCAAACCCGTGAGGGTGTCATCCAGGCAGGAAAAATTCGCCTGCACCACGCCGCTCAACTGGGCTTGCCATTCAGGTCTGTCTTTGTGGTGTCGGGCGGAGTCGTTCCAGGCATCGCGGTTGCTGGCGATGGCTTTTTCTTTAGTCGGCATGTCCATTGCGCACTCCAGATCTCGGGTCTTGATTGACCGGCACGAGTCTAGATCAAGCCTTGAAAAACCCACATACGGGATGTGTTGTGATCTTGTAATCCGGGCCTGCCGACGCTTACTCCGGCAAGCGCTATAGTTAATGGCCTTGGGGAAGTGCGGGAATACGAGTACGCAGGTGCTGCCATGAAAAAAACCGATCTGACGCTGTTGTTCACCCTTTGCCTGACCGCCACCACCGGGTTACAGGCAGCCGATGAGCTGACACCCACTACCGACTACAGCAGTGAGTTCAACTATTACGGGGCCGACCAACCGTTCGCCCACCCCGTTCCACCCTCCATGAGCACGGTGCCGCCGGGCTCGTACATCCCGACTGCGCCCGGGGATTTCATCCCGATTGCGAGCCAACATGATTTCTCCGACTCACGATTGCCGACGGTGGCGGACGCCACCGTCCGGGTGTTCATCCGCTCCTACGATTCGCAACGTGGCGTCTACGTCAACGAAGAGGTGCTCGACCCCACGTGCCTGCTCGAATGCCTCAGCCGTCCGGGGCCTTCGTTGTAACACCGCTTACCACTGGCGTTTGTCCGGGCGCGCGAGGCCCAGTTTCTCGATCCGGTAACGCAACATGTCGCGGCTCAGGCCCAGCAGCCGCGCGGACTTGGTGACGTTCCAGTCGGTCTTGTCGAGCATTTTGCGCACCATGTCCCGTTCCACTTCCGGCAGGTTCATCGACTCGCTGCCGTTGTACACCGGACGAGGTTCAGCGTGTTGCGGCTCCTGTTGAAACACCAGCGGCTCGTCCACCAGGCTCATGCAGACGTTCAACTGGTGGGCGGCGATGGTGTCGTTCTGGGCCAGCAAGACGGTTTGCTCGAGCATGTTGCGCAACTCGCGCACGTTGCCCGGCCAGCTGTAGCTGAGCATCAACTCTTCGGCCTGGTCGCTGAAATGCAGGTGCGGCTTGCCATAGCGTTTGCCGTGGATCGCCAGGAAATGCCGGGCCAGCAGCAAGATGTCGGCGCCACGGGCATACAAGCGCGGGACCTTGATCGAGATGATGCGCAAACGAAAGAACAGGTCGCGGCGGAATTTGCCCTGCTGGACCATTTGTTCGAGGTTGCAGTTGGTGGCGCTGATCACCCGCAAATCGACCTTGCGCTCCTTCACCGAGCCGACCCGGCGAATGGTCCGGTCTTCCAGCAGCTTCAGCAGTTTGGCTTGCAGCAGCAGGTCCATTTCACCGACTTCATCGAGAAACAGCGTGCCGCCATCGGCTGCCTCAACCAGCCCGACGCGGCGGTCCTTGGCGTCGGTGAAAGCGCCCTTCTCATGCCCGAACAGCTCCGACTCCACCAGGTTCGAGGGGATCGAGGCGCAGTTGAATTCAATGAACGGACCTTTGGCGCGCGGGCCGTCGAAGTGCAGCGCCCGGGCCACCAGTTCCTTGCCGGTGCCGGTCTCGCCTTCCACCAGCACCGGCGGCAGATCGGTGTTGGCCATCCGCCGCTCGGCGTCGAGCAACTGGCCGATGGTACTTTTCAGGTACTGCATGGGAGCCGATTCGCCAATCAATGCCTGCACTCCCGACTTCTGCGCTTCGCGTTCCTGATAGAACGACAGCGTGCGTTCCATACGGTCGGTGGCCAGGGCTTTGTCCAGCAACAGCTTGAGCTCCGGCAAGGCCACCGGTTTGGTGACGTAATGGAAAGCGCCCTCTTTCATCGCCACCACGGCGTCTTCGACGTTGCCGTAACCGGTCATCATGATCACCTTCAGATCCGGCGCGCTGATGCGCAGCTTCTGGATCAGGTCGTGACCGCTCATGCCCGGCAGCGAGTTGTCGGTCAGCACCACGTCAGGGACGAAAGTGCCCAATTGCTCCAATGCATCTTCAGCCGAGTGGCAGACTGTCACCTCGAAGTCCTTGCGCTCCAGGTAGGTCTGAATATTCTCGGCGAGGAGTTCATCATCCTCGACCAGCAGTATGCTGTGCTCCATATTCCCCTCCCGTTGCCACTTTGAAATTAAGACTGACGCGGGTTCCTTCCTGCTCCTGGCTGGTCAGTTCGACCGAGCCTTCGAAACGCTCCATTATTCTTTTGACCAGGGCCAGGCCGACGCCCAACCCGCCTTGTTTTGTGGTGAAAAACGGCTTGAAGGCCATTTGTTGCTGCTGTTGGGTCATGCCTTTGCCGGTATCGCTCAGGGTCATGCGCACGTGCCCCGGCTGCGGCGAAGCAATATTGATGCTCAGCACGCCGCCCTTGGGCATGGCTTCGAGGGCATTGGCGAACAGGCTATTAAGAATTTGCGTGAGCAGCACCTGCTGGC
This sequence comes from Pseudomonas sp. NPDC086251, assembly GCF_044746405.1. Lineage (NCBI taxonomy): Bacteria > Pseudomonadati > Pseudomonadota > Gammaproteobacteria > Pseudomonadales > Pseudomonadaceae > Pseudomonas > Pseudomonas sp. NPDC086251. Next base: position 10,351 of record NZ_JBIVBY010000012.1, on the reverse strand, counting down.
TGACGATCGGCGGACAACTCTGCGGCATGAAACGCACTTCGACGCCGGAACGTTTGATCAGCGCGTCAAAGGCACTCAGCGTGTCGTCGAGGGCCATCACCAGGTCCACCGTTTCAAAGTCGTCGTTCATTGGCCGCAGCGACACGAGCAATTCCCGGACCCAGCGTGACATGCGATCCACCTGGTTGATGATGTCGCCGATGTTCTTCTGGGCACTCTGGCTGGCGATTTCCTGGGCCAGTTCGGCGCTGGAACGAATGTTCGCCAACGGGTTGCGCAGGCTGTGTGCAACCGCCGAAGACATTTCCCCCAGCGCCGCGAACGTCTCGTTGTTGATCAGCTGTTTCTGCTGGCTTTGCAACAGCATGGCCGCACGCCGCACAATCCAGAACAGCGCCAGGTAGATGACCGCCCCGCCGAGCACGGTCGCCAGCCAGATCGCCTTGAAGCCACGCTGGATGCGTTCCACCAGGTCCACCGGTTCCTTGTAGATCTCGACCATGGCGATCACTTTGCTTTTGTCGGCATTGAACATCGGGATGTAGTTCTCGATGAACAGGTATTGAGGCTCACGCAGTAATTTCTGTTCAGGGCGCTCTTCGTCGATCTCGTGGTAGCTGGTGGACACCGCTGCCTTCATTTCGAAGGACTCGTCCAGCTCGTCATCGTCTTCGATGCGCACCCCGATCAGCTCAGGGTTGGTGGACCAGACCACGGTGCGATCGAGGGCGTAGACCGTGGCCAACAGAATGTCCGGCAGATGGTCCACGTGATCGAGAAACTCGATACGCGCGGCGGCACGGGACTCCGGGCTCACGTCGGCATAGGCATTCTCCTGGCGTGGGTCAAGCATCTCGCCCATGGTCCTGGCCGTGGTGATCCCGGCATGGCGAATTTCGGCATCGCCGATCGCCTGGATGAACTGCGCGGTCAGCATTGAATCGCGCTCGATGCTCTCCTCGACCACAAAACGCGTGGAAATGTAGCCCAGCCCCAGTGCCACGCCGGCGATGATCAAAAAGCTGCCCAGGGAAAACCAGCGCAACAAGTTGAACTGCCCGCGCCAGCCCTTGCTCTCCACTGCCGGTGGATCCGGCGCCGGCATTTTTTGTTGTTCCAGTCTCTGCATGGGACCTTCCTGGATGCTTGCATCGAGCCTTTTCAGTCGCGTTTCGGATCAGTGTAGGTGGCATTGATCGTGACCGACTGGCCATTGATAGTATTTCGCCGCTATGGCGCTTGTACCGCCAGTGTCTGCTGGCGATCCGTCTCTTCCTGCAAGAATCCGATGATGGCTTGCGCGGCGTTTTCATCGAGGCGCAAGTTGGGCATCGGGATCTTTTCAAAGCGTTCGTACAGCTCCAGCGCAATCGGGTCTTTTTCGGCGAGCATGCGGTCCGGCTCGCGTATCCAGCGACTCAGCCAGGCCGGATTGCGCTGACGGGTGACACCGATCAGGTCCGGGCCAATGCTGCGCATGCCAATGCCCTGCCCATCCAGCGGACCGAGGCTGTGACACGACGCGCACCGGGTGCGAAACAGTTCTTCGCCATTGCTCGGCGGGCGGATCTCCGGTGCATTGGCGTAGCTTTCCTCGACGCTGGGCTGTTTCCAGTTCTGCAAGGTGTTGGCCAACTGATCGGCGAGGATCCACGGGTTTTCAAACGGCGACGCTTTCATCCAGCGGCCCGTGGTCTGGTTGCCGACGATCAGGCTCAGGTTGTGGTCCTTGCTGCGGCCGTTGTCGACGCCTTCGATGAACAGCCCGAGTTTTTTTCGCAGGTCGGTCACGTCAGCGAATTCCCCGGTGAGGAATTTCCAGCCCGGCCCGACCTTGAAGCGTTGTGCGTAGGCCTTGAGCACCTCGGGTGTATCGCTCAGCGGATCGATGCTGATGGAGTAGAAAAAAATGTCCTTGCCGACCCGGTCCCCCAGCAACTTCTGCACCTGACGCAGGCGCGCGGTTTCCAGCGGGCACGAGTCGCTGCACGAAGTGAAGATGAAATTGATCACCACCACTTTGTCCTTGATCAAATCATCGAAGAAATGCAGCTGCTGACCGTCCTGATCGGTCAGCAGAGTGTTAGGGAAATAGTCGCCGCCCCAGGGTGTTGCCGCCTCCGTTGGCGCCAGTGCGCCTTCATGGGCCAGCAGCACCCGGCTGGCCAGCAGACAAGTGACCAGCATCAATATCAGGTGCATGCCCAACGCGCGGGAGCGCGGCGTTGGCACCCTCATGTCGGCTCGCTCGCGGTTCATTTTTTCACCGTGACGTGCGGGCCCACGCCATCGCCATTACGGAAGATTGGCAGCGCGGCGGAGTACTGGCTGGGGAAGACTGTCTCGAGTGCGACGCTGGGTAGCACGCTGCGGGCGGCCGGGTTGGCGGGGTCGGGTTTTTCCGGAGCGAACGCTTCGAACGAATCGGCGTTGGCCTCGGCCATGGACAGGATGGCGTTCAACGCCCCCGCTTTATCAGCCGGGTCGTCGTAATCAGCCGAGGGATCGGAGGGCTCGGGCTGTCGTTTGTCATCGATGAGGCGGACGGGCACAGGCGCTGTTCCCAGCGGCACTGTCAGAAGGACGCCCAGAGGCGTCAACAAACCGAACCACCTGAAGGGGTACCGCGCTTTTCTGTCCATCACCAGCCGCCTCGAAATCGTGAAGGGGGTAATGGGGGTTTTGCAAGGACCTCGCCAAATTTGTAACAGACTTATACGTAATATAAATACTTTTCAAAACAATGATTTATCAAAATCTTTGAGCCATGACCGGGAAAAGCGACTGGGGAATGGCACCCGCTAACGGGGAAAGTTCACACCCGCTTTCAGGGAATTAACCTGAACGACAGACGCACACTCGTGCCCTCGCCTTCACGGCTAGCCAGGGACACCGAGCCGCCAAAACGCTCCATGATGCGTTTGACCAGCACCAGCCCGACACCGAGCCCGCCTTGCTTGGTGGTGAAAAACGGGCGGAACGCCAGGGCCCGTTGTTCTTCGGTCATGCCTTTGCCGGTGTCGCTGATCACCACGCTGACGCCCCAGGAAGCGGTCGGTTCCAGAGTGATGGTCAGCGTGCCGCCGCTGTCCATGGCTTCCAGTGCGTTGGCGAGCAAGCTGTTGAGGATCTGCGTCAACTGCACTTGCTGGCTCAAGACCATCGGCGTTTCCTTGGGCGCGAACACAACCTGGACCGAGGCTTTGGCGATCTGCTGTTCGAAGGCCATCAGACTGTCATGCAGCGCCGCCACCAGATTCACCGACTCGGCCTCGTCATTGAGCGGACGCAAGGACTGCAGCAGCTCCCGCACCCACTTCGACATGCGATCAACCTGGCCGATGATGTCGTTGATGTTCTTGTGCGCCGGACCGCTGTCGAACTCCAGGGCCAGTTCGGCGCTGGAGCGGATGGTCGCCAATGGATTACGCAAGCTATGGGCCACCGCTGACGACATCTCGCCCAGGGCGACAAAGGTTTCGTTGGTGATCAATTGCTTTTGTTGCACCGCCAGCAAAATCGCCGCCCGCCGCACAATCCAGTACAAGCCCAGGTAAATCAGCCCGCCGCCCAGGGCAGTGGCCAGCCAGATCAACACCAGGCCGCGCTCCATGCGATCGATCAGGTCCTTGGGTTCCTTGTAGATCTCGACCATCGCCGTGACTTTGTCGCCGTCGGCATCGAACAGCGGAATGTAGTTTTCGATAAAGATGTATTCCGGCGGCGTCACGAACTTCTGTTCCATGCGGCTCTTGTCGACATCGTGATAGCTGGCCGACACCGGAATCTTGTTGCTGAAGGCTTGGTCCAGGTCTTCGTCGGCGTGGATCGTAGTGCCCATCAACGCCGGGTTGGTCGACCAGATCACCATGCGGTCGGGGGCATAGATGTTCGCCAGGATCACATCCGGCAGGTGTTCGATATGGTCGAGGAATTCACCGCGGGCGCTGGCTCGGGCCATCGGATCGACGTCGGGGAAGTCCTTGTCCTGGCGTGGATCAAGCAACTCGCCCATGGTCCGCACATTGGGGATCGATACGTGGCGCACCTCGGCCGAGGCGATGGCCTGAATGAACTGCGAGGTCAGCAACGCATCACGCTGAACGCTTTCGGTAATCACGAACCGCGTGGACACCGCCCCCAACGCCACCGCCACCGTGCCAATCACCGCCAGGCTGATGAGCGAGAACCAGCGCAGCAGATTGAACGGCTGTTTGCGCGAGCTCAAGCGGACGTCGCCCTCTTCGGACGGGTGCATTTTTACCGGCATGTCCATGAACGTACTTCCCGACATTTCCCCTATAGGGTTATAGCCCACTAATGGCCGTTTGCCCGTCATTGGGTGTTGTCCCTCCCCCTTCCCCGCTCCCCCCATCTACCCCCAATGCTGGGGACAGTGGCCCTATCACCACGGCTGGCGTTGTGATGCCGCGTGATCGTGAAAGGCCTGTGTACCGGGCTTATGCCGGCTGTTTTCGCCGGTTGGTATGGAAGTTGCCAAAACCCTCTCAACTGACCCATCCCCACGGGACAGGTACTCTGATAGAGGGATTAACTCATGCACCCTTTACTGTCCAAAACAGCGGCCGCTCTGGTCGTTAGCGCTCTGGCCCAAGGCATTGCTCAGGCCGCGCTGTTTGCTGTCGACCCCGGCCCCTACCTGCCAGGCAACGGCGGCTTCGCCGCCTGGTATCAGGACTCCCATGGTCGAACCCTCGACTTGTGCCTGTCCAAAGCGGTCAGCTCCAGGGTTGCCGGCGCACCCGGTGCGCCGGCCTACATGTGCCTGCTGGGAGCGACCCCCGGGGTTTTCGACGACGCGCAGCCCATCGTTTTCCCGACCAACTTTCCCGATGAGGCGTTCTGGTTCACCGGCGACGGCTCAATCGTCGATGCCGCGCGGGGGATCGACCTGACCTACGTCAGCGCCGTGGAAGCGGCTTTCGCCGCCGAAGAACCGGTAGAAGGCGATCAGGTCAGTTTTGGCCGTATCCGCATTCGGGTGGACGTGCCCACCGCCGGTGTCTACACCATTACCCACCCTTACGGCGTCGACATCTTTGACGTTCCCGCCGGTGGACGCCGCGCCATCAACATGACGCGCGACATCGGTATCGGCACGCCAAAAACCTACGACGGCGCCCTCAAGAGTGACATCGGCCCGTTCCTGCGCAGCGTCAACGGCCCCTACACCGAGACGAATCCGGTCACTGGCTCGGCGGAGAAATTCGTCGGCGATCCGAACCTGGAAGAAGCCTTCACCGGCAGCCCTTTCAACACCAACTACATCCGCATCGAAGGGCCTAACGGCCTGGACTTGCGCACGACGGTCATGGCCATTTCCGGCAAGTTGTCGACCGTGGTCCGACCGACCCCGATGATCGCCGAACGCAGCACTTACTCGCGTAAGGCCGGTGAAAGCGCACCGGTGGCGCAGCGCGATGTGTTCGTCATGGCCCCGCCACCTCCGGCCGTCGTGACCCTGGACAGCAACACGCCGGTGCTGAACCTGACCGAGGCTGATACTTCCGGCCACTGGTATGCCCAGTCCTCAACCAACCCCACGTTGCCCAGTAACCTGGTGGTGACCGCCGACAACCACCTGGCCATTCCCAGCAGCACGCCGACCACGCTGTCGATGCCACTGACGGACCTGGTGGTGATCCAGTCCGCCCAGTACAGCTTGAGCAGCGGGCAACTCACGGTCGTGGCTTCGACCAGCGATGAAACCTCGCCGCCGGTACTCGTCGCCACCTCCGGCACGGGGGCGGCCATCGGTGCCCTGAGCGGTGACGGCGCCGTGAAATCCCTGGCGACCGGCATCTCGCCGATTCCACCGGCCAAGGTTCGAGTGACGTCATCCAATGGCGGCACTGATACCGAAGAAGTGGTCATCCTGCCATGAACGCTCACATGCCCAGATCCTCATCAGGAGGCATCATGAACAATTGGCCACGCCTGGCGCTCAACGCCCTGGGACTGACTTTATCGCTGTCCGGCAGTGCATTCGCGCAACTCGCTGCCGTCGACCCCGGCCCCTACACCTTTGCCACCGGGAAATTCCCGATGTGGTACCAGGACAACAATCTGCTGTCGCTGGAACTGTGCCAGTCGCGGGCGACCAGCTCGCGGTCGCCTGGCGCACCCGGCGCGCCAGCCTACATGTGCATCCTGAATCCGGAACCCGGGGTTTTCGACGACACCCAGCCGATGGTGTTCCCGGATAACTGGCCACCGGAAGCCTTCTGGTTCCTCGCCGAGACCAGCATCAATGACGTCGGCGGCTATGGCGTGGATGCCTACGTGGCCGGGATCGAAGCGGCTTTCGCGGCGGAAAACCCAGTCGACGGCGATCAGGCCAGCTTCGCGCGGATTCGTCTGCGGGTGAACGTGCCGGTCGCCGGGACCTACACCATCACCCACCCGTACGGGGTGGAAACAGTCAACGTCACCACTCCGGGCCGGCGGGCGATCAACATCACCCGCGACATCGGCATCGGCGCACCGGGCAACTTCAGCGGCGCGCTCAATGGACAGGTCGGGCCGTTCCTGCGCAGTGTCAACGGGCCGTACAACGAAGTGAACCCGGACACCGGTGCCATCGAGTCGTACGTCGGCGATCCGAATCTCACCGAAGCGGTCACCGGCAGCCCGTTCAACAACAACTTCCTGCGTGTGCAGGGGCCGGCCGGGACCATCCAGACCACGCTCTTTACCGTGTCCGGCAAAGTCCTCGACAGCCGTGCGCAAACTCCGGTAGAGATCGGTCGCGCCACTTACCGCCGCACGTCTACCGGCCCGGGCACCAGCAGTACCCGGGTTGAAGTCTTTGGCAAATCGACCAACGGTTCGAGCCTGTGCTTCCGCGAAACCGTGGCCCTGGTGCCCGGACCACCGCAGACGCCTTGCCTGATCAACATGCTCGGCGACAACAACGGCCAGTTCTTCGGCAATCATCTGGTCACCGGCGCCGTGCCGCCAGTCGTGGTGGTCACCGCCACCAACCCGGGCGGCACGACCCGTCCGACAGCGGTGTCGAGCAAGCTGACCGACGTGGTGAAAATCCAGACCGCTCGCTATAACTGGAGCAATCACAGCCTGCTCATCGAGGCCACCTCGACGGACGAAGTGGCGGTGCCGGACATGGTCGCGCAAGGTTACGGACGCCTGTCGAAATCCGGCACCCTGCAAAAAATCACCATCGCCGATCTGACCCAGCCACCGGCATCCGTCACGGTCAAGTCGGCCGCGGGCGGCAGTGACACCGAAGCGGTTGTCGTGGTCGGCGCCGCACCGGACACCGGTGAGAACCAGGCACCACTCAGCGTCGCCGACACCGGCAGCACCAGTTTCGGGGTGCCCATCACCCTCAACCTGCTGGCCAACGACAGCGACCCGGATGGCAACACGCCGTTGAGCATCACCGCGCTGACCCAACCGGCCGCAGGCCAGGGCACCGTGGCGTTGAGCGGCACGACTTCGGTGGTCTATACCCCGCCCGCCGTGGTCAATGCACCGCTGACAACGACCTTCACCTACAAGGCTCAAGACGTCAAAGGCCTGGCCTCGACCGCTCCGGCGACCGTGACCATCACCGTTGCGCCTAACCAGCCGCCGGTGGCCGTCGCCGACAGCATCGCAACCCTGGGCGTGGCGGTTCCCATCAGCGTGCTGGCCAACGACACCGATCCGGAAGGCAACGTGCCGCTCGCCGTCGCCAGCGTCACTCAACCACCGGCAGGCCGCGGCACCGTCAGCAGCAACGGCACGGTGATCACCTACACCCCACCGGCCACGGTCACCACGGCCTTCACCACGACCTTCACCTACTTCGCCCGGGACAGCTTCGGTGCTGTGTCGACGTCGCCGGCCACGGTCACGGTGCAAGTCTCGCCACGGCCTGCGGCGGAAACCTTCACGGTGACCACGGCAACCGTCTCGGCCCGTTCCAACAACCGCTTCACCTGGGACTTTGCAGGCACCTCGTCGGTAATCACCGGCAACGTCATCACCGTCCAGGTGTCCACTCCGACCGGACTGCAAACCCTGGGCACCACCACGGTGCCGGTGACCGGTCGCTGGAGACTGACGGTGAACAACACCACCACGGTGATTCCGTCGGCGAACCCGACAGCCACCATCACCTCGTCCCAAGGCACCGTGCGCTCGGTGTCCGTGATCTCCAACTGAGCCCTCGCCCCATCGACCGCACAGGTCGATGGGGTCGGTTCCTGGCAAAGGACAACGCCATGAAAACGCCGACCGCCGCCCTGCTCTGCCTGCTTCTGCTCTGCAGCAGCGCAGGCGTGCGCGCCGACGATTTGATGGAGAACGACGACCTTGGCCCCGGCACCGACCTCGGCGAGTTGCCACCGCCCATTGGCCAACACGCGCTGATCGACCAGAACGGCCAGACCAACGCCGCGCTGGTGCAACAGAACGGCCAGTCGCTGCTCGGCAACATCGTGCAGTCGGGCAGCAATCAGGAAGCCTACATCCTGCAACAAGGCAGCGACCTGATGGCAATGATCACCCAGCAAGGTTCGGGCAACAACGCCGCGATTACCCAAAGCGGCAGCCACAACCGTGCGCAGATTTCCCAGAACGGCAATAACAACGACGCCAGCATCGACCAGGCCGGTACGGGGCTTTCAAGCGCCGTGACCCAGTCGGGAAATGGCATGAGCGTTTCGGTCAAACAGTATCGCTAAAGCACTGCACCACTTGGAGGTTTCATCATGTTCAAACTGACGCCCCTCACCGCCGCCATACTGGTCATTGTCAGTGCCCAGGCGATGGCCGACGACAGCGTTTCCACCCAGGACCAGGTCGGGACCGCCAACGTCGCCGATGTGAAACAGTCCGCGGCCCCCTTCAGTACCGCCACCCAACAGCAACTGGGCCAAGGCAACGATGCGGCCGCGGTGCAAGACACGGCGACCAGCACCATCGACCAGAACCAACTGGGCGACTACAACGCCGGTTACGCCGAGCAGTTGTTCGAAGACGGCAGCACCATCACCCAGCAACAGGTCGGTAGTACCAACACCAGCCATGCCAGCCAGTCAATCGGCATGGGCGGCAACCAGGCGCTGCAACAACAGCAAGGCACCGGCAACTTCTCGTTCATCTATCAAGACAGCCAGGAAAGCTCCACCGGTCAAACCTTCCAGTTCGGTGACAGCAACGAGGCCAATATCGAGCAGATCCAGCTGGGCGTTGCCAACAACGCGGTGATCATCCAGTACGGCACGGCCAACTACGGCACGGCTGAACAGATCAACCACTTGGGCGGCCAGATCGGCATCAACCAGGCCGGCGAGGGCAACTACGCCTACGGCGACCAGCGTGATGGTATCGGTGGCGTCATCACCATCAACCAGTTCGGCGACTTCAACGGCACGGAAATCTGGCAGGGCGCGCAAACCGGCAGCCAGGCCACCGTCGACCAGTACGGCACGACCAACGAAACCGTGGTCGACCAGAGCTTCGGTGAAAACAACGACGCGCGAGTCCTGCAAGTCGGTGACGCCAACGCCATCTACGCCGACCAGTTCGACTCCGTCGGTTCGGTCCTGGCGCTGTATCAGCAAGGCGCCGGCAACGTGCACTTCACCTACCAGAGCGGCGACAGCCATGTGCTCAACGCCACCTCGGTGGGCAATGACAACAAGGTCTACGCCAGCAACTGGAAAGGCCCGCAACTGGGCGGCCAGTTCGGCAGCAACCAGCGCGCCACCATCACCCAGAACGGCAACGCCAACGTGGCCAGCTTCAAGCAGGATGGCGTCGGCCACATCATGACCACGAACCAGACCGGCACCGGCAACAAAACCACTGTCAGCCAGGCCGACAACTACAACGAGCTGTACTTCGACCAGAACGGGAGCGACAACATCCTCATCGCCGACCAGCGCGGCACCACCAACCTGGCCCAGGGGTCTTCCAACGGTTCGGGTAACAGCACCGAGTTCAACCAGGAAGGCACCGGCAACCAGGCTTACACCAACCAGCTGTGGGGCAGCGACAACCAGATCACGGTGAAACAGGCTGACACGATGAACGTGGCGTATGTGACCCAAGGGGGTACCGGGAACATTGCCAGCGTTGATCAGAGTGGCATGACGCAGATGGCGACAGTGCAGCAGATGGGGGCGGATAACCGGGCGACCGTGTTGCAGCAATAATCGGGGCGGGGGATGAAAAAACCGCGACTCTTGAGGGAGGGTCGCGGTTTTTTTTATGGGCGGGAGGTCGGAGAGTGTCAGATTTTTTGTGTGCGGGCCGATAACGGCCTGCCGTTAGGCAGGCCTTCATTTCACCAGTTTGGTCTGATGAATCGATCTCCGTA